>JBBUBT010000057.1:0-6819 GCA_038058135.1 Patescibacteria group bacterium | reverse complement strand
CGCATGGCCGCGTTGTTTAAAAAATTCTAGGAATTTAGCCCTGATTTCTGCTGATTGCATAAAAAGCATATTAACATATTTAGAAATGAAGATGGACGACGCTTGGAGCGTCGCCCATTTTTGCAAGAGCCTAGATGGCCCATGTGACCTTGCGGAACTTGTAGATTGGATAGTGCCTCGGCTGGCCGTGCAGATCCGTCAGAGGCGGTCCGTCCGGGTTCCTTGATAGTTCGAGCTCTTCGCCTGACACCCTCACAACATATGTTTCTCCGTTGAGCGGGACGAGGCCGATTGGGGCGATTTGCTGAACTCTGTCGCCGGGAGCGAAGATTTCGCAGTGCGCAACCTCCATGGTTCACCTCATTGGTTACCGTCTACGAACGTTCTAATCTTATTGTTCCATAGACACTATAATTTTGCAAGTAAGTCAAATCAATGTTTTAAGCACCTTGAAATCCTCTTTGAGAATGGGCAGTAGCTTCTGATTATAGATAGCACTCGCCGGGTGATAGAGAGGTACGACCTTGAATTTATCAGCGCTAAAGACTTGCCCGTGAATTTTGGAAATACTATCGAGCTCAAAGTCGAGGCCGTAGCGGTTCATAACGTATTGCATGGAGAAGCGCCCAAGCGTAGCGATAACTTTCGGCTTAATTAGCTCAATTTGCCGGTCGAGAAAGGGTGCGTAGAGTGCTATTTCGTCGGGTAACGGGTCGCGATTCCCCGGCGGACGATCCTTAACGATATTGGTAACGTAGACGTCTTCGCGCTTGATGCCAACTGATTCTAAAAGTTCATCGAGCACTTTCCCCGCCCGGCCGCAGAAGGGCCGGCCTGTTTTAGCCTCATTTTCCCCCGGTGCCTCGCCTACAAACATGACTTCGGCCGAATGATTGCCCTCGCCGATGACCGGGAAATATTTATTCTTCACCCTCTCGGCGTACAAAGGCGAAGCCGTCAAATTCAAAACATCTTCTTTAATCTTTTTTAGCCCCTCTTCTTTCTCCACCATCTTATTTATAGTGAGCTTGTCGAACTATCCCCGAGAGATTATTTTCCTTTCTATAAACCAAAAAACGGTGAAGGTCACGAGAGTGGTCAAGGTAACAAACGCAGCGAGCGGTAGAAGCCCGTATCCCGTGGCCGCGCCTATGCCGGCGGCGACCCAGAGACCGGCCGCCGTAGTCACTCCTGAGGTCTGTTCATGGTTATGTTCATGAGAGCGAAGAATTGTTCCGCCGCCGATAAAGCCGATGCCAATGATGAGCCCTTGAAGAACATACATCTGGCCGGGAGAGCCGATGCTCGCCACCGGCCCGATTTTTCTCGCCAAAATGATAAAGAGGCACGCTCCCATGGATACGAGTCCGTATGTACGGACTCCGGCGGTCTTATGGGCTAAAGTTCTTTCTATGCCGAGAATTGACCCCAGTAGCAATGCCGCGATAAGATATAAAAACGGTTCGAGAGACGGGTCGAAGTTGAATATATTTATCATTTTAATTCTGTTATTTCATTAAGCACCGGAGAGGACTTGAAGCCCAATCCGAGCACCTTCTCCAGGATATCGGGCTTTTCCGCGATGCTGGAACAAAGCACTACTCCGCTGGCGAGAAGCGATCTTTTTTCTTCGCCCGAGAGGGTGGTAAGGCAGGTGATAGGATGAAGGCCCTCTTCCTCTATCATATCCTGGAGACTGCCTTTCTCCGGATAATTCCAGCCGATAAGCGTCATGTTTTTGCAGGCTCCGTAATGAATGGCGGTCGAAGAGAATTTGGTATTGGTAATGAGCCAGCTGTCGGTAACCGGTCGGTCCTTGCCTCCGTAATTGAAGACATTTTCCTTAAGGTCATCAAAGCGCGCTTTGATGTATAGGGCCACCTTAAGATCGGACTTGATGCCGAGTTCATTATGGAACTTGGCTTCGACCATGATGAGTTTTCTGTCATTCCAAGCCACGACGTCAATCTCGTGCGGCACGCAGCCGCCTAAACATGTCTCTCGGGTAAGGCATTCGAAGCCTTTGGTTCGTAGAATCTCCGCTATGAAATCTTCAAATGGGAAGCCGGACGGGCCGAGCTCCATCACCGCCCGGCGCAGGGAGTAGCTTCTGGCGACCGGCTTATTAGTCCTATTAAGGAAGGCGAAGGCATGCCGGTATATTTCGTTGGTGGTCATGCCGTTGTGAAGTTCCGGCATGATATGGGCAAGCACGTCTTCCGCCGCTTCCGCGGAAGCCCCGGAATGCAAAAGCGAGAAGCGCAGCTTCTCCGGATCGAAAGATTCATGCTTGCCGGAAGCCTTGATAACGCTCACATCGTTCGTGTTCAAAAAAACTTTCTTGGGAAGTTTCGTTTTCGCCGCCTCTGCCATACTTTAATTATACCAGAAAAGCGAATGGTGATATGCCATGGTCCAAAAACGACTGAGCAGATGCGATTATTTAACTTACCTCCATACTCAATATGCAATATTCCAAAATTTCATCATATACGCTACTTTTGTGCGACCGCATAAAGATAACGTATGTAGAAAGCAGATGTTTAAACCAAGTCAAACCAATTCCGCAAATACTTATCATTCTCTAATTCTTCAACGATCATATAAAGAAGGTATTTACCAACACCGAAGTCTGTCTTGAGCAGAGTAATAATATCCTCGCAGTCATATGGATAAATCCATACGCTATCCTGCAAACGATAAATATCGGCTGCCCTAAATAAAGCTGTTAAATCATTTCTGATTATTCTCTTCTTTTCCGGAATATCAAATACCATTACTCGCCACTTTCCATCCCATCGTCTTGGCTTCTTTAGTTTAAAGTCAGAAAATACCCAGCGACGCAACGTCCTTTCCCCTTCTGTGGTTGGTCGATACATTCTACCGTCAAAATAAAGCAACCCCCTTTTCGCAAGTTTACTCGCGGAAGAGCTGATATATTCTTTTTGCCTCTTATTCGGAATAATTCCGAGTCTGTCCAAAGCTATCAAAACATTTGGAACAACCATTGCCGTGCTCAAAACTCCCGCGACAATTATAGCTTGTAAAATTATTTTTTGGAGATTTTTCTTTTTTGCTCTTTTCCCGCTGGATTCTTCAAGTTTACCCATACGTTATTATTGTGCGACCGCATAATTATAACGTACGTGGTTGTTTTAGATACTTGGGATTGTGCATAAGTATTATTCCAAAATTTTATCCATCACAGCGCCGCCGAGGCAATGCTCGCCGTCATAGAAGACAATTGATTGGCCGAGAGAAAGGCCTCTGACCGGTTCGAAGAATTCGACTTTGTTGCTTGATACTTTTACTGGGATCTTCTCTCCCCTATATCTTATCCGGGCTCTGATATCGCCTTTTGGTTCCTCTAACAAATTTATATTCGCGAGCGCGATTTTCTTCGGAGACATTTTCAAGATTTCAATTTTTTTATCAGAAACTATCAAGGTATTCTTCTCAAAGTCTTTTGCCACTATGTAGAACGGCCCGCTTGAGTTGCCCTTCTTTATCACTTCGAAACCGTGTCTTTCGCCTATAGTATAAAAAGCTGTTCCTCGGTGTGAACCGATTATTTCGCCTTTCGTATTTAAAACTTTGCCCTGCCTGCCGGCAGGCAGGCCGGCTTCAATGTAATGCGAAAGAAATTCCTCCACGTTCACATCACCAAGAAAGCAAATGCCCTGGCTGTCCTTCTTTTCCGCTACCGGCAGTTTGTATTTCCGCGCTAATTTTCTCACTTTTGACTTTTTCAGGCCGCCGACCGGGAAAAGTACGTGGGATAAATCCTCCGGCGTGAGTGTCCACAGGAAATACGACTGGTCTTTTTCCTTGTCTCTACCTTCTCGTAATTCATTATTCTTTATTCCTAATTCATTTCTTGCGTAATGCCCTGTCGCAATATAATCTGCTCCTAAACTTTTTACCTTCTCCCAAAAGGCACCGAACTTAACCTCTCGGTTGCAGAGTACGTCAGGATTAGGTGTGCGGTTGGCCCGGTACTCGGCAAGCATTTTATCGACGACTCCTTTCTTGTACTCTTTCTCCAAATCGAAGAAGAGAAACGGAATATCGAGTGCGAGAGCCACCTTCATGGCATCACGCCGCTCCTCGCGCCAGCTACAGGGCAGCCAATCCGGCTGCCATGCCTTGATAAAAACGCCCGTAACATCGTAGCCTTCCGACTTCAAAATTGCCGCGGAAACAGCACTGTCCACTCCTCCGGAGAGACCCACAAAAACTCTTTTCTTGCCGATAGGCATAACATGCTTATCGGAGATATTTGGCGATATTTGTTTGGTGTTCATCAAAAGTACGAGCAGTATGCATTTCCCCTTCTTTGTCTGTCAAGAAATACAGGTACGGGGTAGTGGTGGGATGAGTGGCGGCTGCAATAGAAATTAATCCCGGATTATTTATGGGTTTTTCTGGCAGCCCCTGCGACTCGTAAGTGCCTCTTTCTGAATCTACCTGCAAAGGCATGCCCATTTTAAGGCGTTTCCAGAGTATACCTGAGGCCACCTCCCGTTCTTCCTTAGTCTTTACTTCCGCTTCTAGAAGCGAGGCCATGATAATAATCTCCTCGAGCGATTTACCGGAGAGCTCGACCTCGGGCATTAAAGGAAAAATTTTTCTGATAAAATTGTCCCGCATGAGTTTAATGGTCGTAGAAGCGGTGGCGGTTACCGGCACGAAATAAGTGTCTGGGAAAAGATAGCCTTCGGGCGCTATCTTTTCGAATAAGGCGTTGTCAAAGTATAGAAACTTGTCGTCGAAAAGAGTTGAAATAGACTTGACCGTGAAGCCTTCGGGAACGGTAAGCTTGAAGGACTTGATATCATGCTTGCCGTAGACAATCCGCCAAGCGATGACGAAAGGATTCTGCGGCCGGGAAAGGTAGTATTCTCCGGCCTTCATGCGATACTCGCCTCCGAGCATAATGGCCGCGGCCCGAAACCAGAAGGGCGAGCGAATCACCTTTTCTGCCACAAGCTTCCGCGAGAGGACGTAAAGACCGACGCCTTCAGGAATATTGATAATTGAGCCCACAGGATAGGTAGCGGGAGGAGCTATCGCCCAGGCTGAAATGGCGAATAAGACAATTCCTAATAAAAAAATAAAAATCTTTTTCTCGGTCTCTGAAGTCAAGTTCATGGAAGCTATATCGGCAGGTTCGCCGGAGCTTCAGCCTTCTTGGACGGCGCGCGCACGAGCGATGGTGTGGTAGCGACTGAACCCGGCAGATGGAAGAGGGTGGCCACTTCCTCGACGGTAAGAATATACGGCTTCCCGAACAAATGGTAATGCTTCGAGCCGAAGAAAGCGCGGCGTTTGTACGCATCAATCAAGATTCGGAGCCGCCCCTTCTTCCTAATGCCGTTGAAATCTTGCCAGGCGTGAGTAAAACTGAACGGGAAAGTGGGCTTAATACTATTTAGGTTGGACGAGCCGAACTGGCGCATTGAGCCGATGATGCCCATGCCGCGCGTCTTGTCAAACTCGTCCTTGGGAGCCATGTACATAAGGCGAATCATGGTGTCGAAAGCAAGCTTACCGGCATTTCGCTGAATGGCGGCAATCGTATCGGTCTGAGTTTTGGTAAGACTAAGAAAACGAAAACTCTGAATTTCACCCTCTTTCGGCTTAAGCAGGGATTCTTCCTCAATCATCTTCTCGATTTCCTTCTTGATGTCGCCGCGCCAGTCAGGCTTGGCAATTACGCGGCCATAGAGATAACCCTCCTTGGCGTGGGCGCGGATGAGAATCTGGACGCCGGCGATTTCACCCGGCTTCAAAGTACCTAAATATTCGATGACCGGCGTGATGGGATCGACGATTTTTACCTGCTCTTTTTCATCACCAGCTTTCTTATCCAGTTCGTATTCGATATAGGTCTTAATAGGATAGGCATCGGCCTTGACGAGCGCGGTATTGACGCCCCACGCGTTAACTTTCTCCGGGTCATAAGAAAGGTTTAGCGCGTAATCCTTGACCTCGAAGACTTCGGCCTCCGGATATTGCGCATAGATTCTTGATTCAATAATCTTTTTCCATCTAGGGAAAGCCCAGATATAGAACTTGACCTGGCCGCCGATTGACACTATTTCAAGCGAGAACCATTCGCGGAGTTTGCCTTCCCAGAAGGCGTCGGCAGGAGTGGTAATATTGGCGTTCTCCCAGATGCCCTGGAGGACAAATTCCATGGCCGCGGGCGACTTGGCGACTTCTTTTGGCAGCCTTATCTCGAGAACAATCGAACCCTGCTTGCTTAACCAGAGTCTTCGCACATATCTGAGCCAAGTGGTCCAGGCGACATTTAAAAATATAAGCGGCACCCACACCGGCCAAGTGCGGAGGAAGATGTCATAAGCTTTCGTAAATACTTCGCTGTTGAATAGAGAAATGAAATCTCCGACCATTACTCTATTTTACACGTTATGATAGTGATTGTCTTTGTCCTTCTTGAAATATTTGGAATTCTGGAGGTTTACCAAGATAGTATTCTCCTTGACATAGCGCTCCTTGAGAACCTTTTCCACAATTTTCTCGCGGGTTAGCGGGCCTTCTTTCTCAATAATTTTCCTGATGACATCCTTGACCACGCCGGACATATAGCCCCATTCGGAGAGAGCGTACAATCCCCGGCCGACCAGAACAAATCTTGGGTCCTTGATTAGTTCATTGTGAGTTGTCGCGATATGAGCTTTTTTAGAGAAGAGCGTGCCGATCGCTTGCGCGACTTCAGAGAAGTGCATTGGCTCACCATGTCGCTTCACGGCGAGATACGCATAGTCGCGCACGCCTTTGATGCGAATAGCCGGT
>JBBUBT010000056.1:0-11542 GCA_038058135.1 Patescibacteria group bacterium | reverse complement strand
AAATGCCTGCCGTTCTCAAAATATCCTTCAAACCAAGGCATATAGGTAGCTACGACTGGAATATTATAGGCTAAAGTATCAAGTATCACCGTCTGACCCGGGCAATCAGAGCCGAAGTGGTTGCCGGGCTTGGTTGCTATTACGAATACTTTGGCCTTTTGATAATACTTTTTTAACTCTTGATACGGCAAGTCGAAAAGAATCGTAAGATTTGCCGGTATCATATCTTCTAGACCCTCGACATTCTTCGGTGAACATATCATTACTGTTTTTTCTTCCGAGAGCTTGACGGCTTCAAGAAAAGTCTTGAAATCCCTGCCGACATCTCTACCAATAGTCAGGATAAATTCCCGACTTGAATTTACGGGCTTATAAAAATTCTTATCGACGCCCAGCGGTATAAATATTGTCCGCTCCGGATGAAATCCTCTCTTTAGTAAATCCTCTGTCTGCGCTTTTGAAATACAAATAATTCTATCAGCCGCTTTTGCGATAGGCTGGAAAGCAGTACTGAGATCGAGATTCAAGATAATCCAGCGCCGGCGGCTCAAGAGCTTGAACCTTTTCAGATACATGAGTTCGAAATAAGCTGAAGACATGAGCACTATCACGTCGGCAGCCAGAAACTCTTTCCTGAATTTGAGGAAAAGGTACGGGATTCTTAACCATGCGTACTTTCTGACAAGACCACCGGCGAAAGTGTAGCTGTTTTTGTTTATCTGAATGTAACTTGCGTCAATGCGGGAATCTTTTCTTACATAGGTAAAGCCGAAAAAAGAAGTGTCCGGAGAAAGGCCTTGTTTGATCTCCTCTTCCAGCGCTCTTCTGTCGGTGCCAGAATATATAAATAGCGTCTTTACCATATCTCGTTCTTGGGATTAGAGTGGATTATCAGGGCCCAGAAAAGAGGTGACTTAGGGATGTGCTTAATATCATACACTACTGCCTCGCGAAGCTTAGCCTCGTACTCCCGCACATCGAAAGTAGGCTTTGCGTATCTTCTAGTAATAAGTACCGGCCAAGTAAAATATTTGAACTGGAGCTTTTTAGAAGCGGCTCCACCCAGTCCATAAAGAGAAATTTCCGCATTCTTAAAAAGGCGAGTTATTTTCGAAATGGTCCGCGGAGTGTACTGGCGGTAGCCATGGAACAGGTAAAGCGGCAAGGTAGCAGCCCCGGGGAAAAGATGAATTTGAATGGCCGGCTTTTTAGTTTTATCAATAAAATCCCTAATCTGTTCAAAAAACTTTAAATCCTTATCGAAATGCTCTATAGCAGACTGACTCATAAAGAAATTTGTCTTTTCTGGAATAAGCGGTAAGATATCGTTTGACTTTGATTCGATGAAATGAAAACTCGGGTGTTCTTTTGTCAATACATCCCAATTCGGCCGCCGCTTCGCGTCAACGCCGGTATAGCTTGCTATGGCGTCAGAGAGGCGCGTGCCGTAATTACCCTGCCCGCAGCCAGTATCGAAAACGTGTATTTCGCCTAAATCTTTTCTGATTTTTTTCCACGGCAACGTCCTCCAGAAAATATCGGAAAGCTTCCGCGCTGCCGAGCTGTCCGGATAAGTTTTCGACCATTCGTTTTGCCAATTTGGCAACTCGAGCTTTTTAATTTTTATTCTTTTATCAAGATTTGAATAGGGTAAGAGATTGTTGAGCCAGTTCAGAAAAAGATATAAAGGCTTCAGAACCAGATTTAATCCCTTATCGGCATTAAGATTGTGGATTGAGGTGCTTTTCATTTCATTTCTTCCGCCAGTTTTTGCATTAGTCTTTTCAGACTGTGCTCCTTAACGACGATATTTTGAGCGTCCGGGTTATCGACCATAAGTGTCATTCCGCACGCGGCCGCCTCGAAGATGGTCTTGTCAAAGCTCCCGGCCGGGGTTTTGTTCGCATATATTTCGTGTGTTTGATAAAGCTTAAGCGCTTCGGCTTGAGTCACAGGACCGATGTATTTAGCATTAACTGGTAAATTGCTTAAAATGCTTCTGGCATAACCCTCATCACCTATTGGACCAGCAATGGTCGTGATGTAATTTGTGGTTTTTAGCCATTCAATAAACTCTTTCACTTTCTTCACCGGCGAAATACGACCTAAGAAAAGAATTGAATTAGGAATCCTGGAAGCATTAGGGTCGGGTTTGAAGAAATCCGTATCGATGCCTACCGGCATTTGAACCGCCTTTTTAAATCGCGCGGTAAAGGAGGATGGCGAAGTATAGAAAACTTTATTAGAAAGAAGTATGGCGATACGGGTCAAGAAGTCGCCGTGAGCATGATTCCTCCAGAGAAAAACTTTCTTGCCCATCAAACGCCAAATATCTCCAGCCAGAAGCACGTACTCCTGGTTCATGTGAACAAATACGGAGTCATAATTTTTTCTTTCTTGCCAAATAAATTTGTAGAAATTACATAAAGCTTTTAGCTTATAGCTTTCAGCTTTCAGCTCTTTGCCAAGAGACAACACTTTAACATCTGGCAAGTGATACTCGCCCTTCTCAAGACAAATTACTGTCACTTTCTCGAAATTCTCGGCAAATTCTTCGAGCCAGCGGTGGAAAAAGCCCAAAACTGGGTCATTTTTATCGACTTCCTGAGTCAGAATTAAGATTTTCATGTTCTAATTTGTTGAGCAACTTTTCCCCAATTATCCTTTATTTTAGCCATATAATCTTCTTTGG
The DNA here is from genome assembly GCA_038058135.1 of Patescibacteria group bacterium. Classification (GTDB taxonomy): domain Bacteria; phylum Patescibacteriota; class Minisyncoccia; order Phycocordibacterales; family Zambryskibacteraceae; genus UBA5004. The sequence continues at coordinate 8,850 of JBBUBT010000056.1, read as the reverse complement.
ACAAAAGCTTCGTCTCAAGAGTCTTTTTCATGTTAAAACGTAGATTTTCGCGCTTCTGATTATTTTCGATTAGATCAATAATCCCCTGGGCAAAAAGTTCTTCCGGCTTGCCCCGAGCGGAGTTGAGGGGGAAGATGTAGGCATTTTTGCCATGCTCTAGTTCGGAAGCGATACCGACAGGAGTGGTGACAACGGGCAGGCCGGAGAGACCGGCTTCAATAAGTGACAAGCCGTATCCTTCGAAAAGGGAGGTTTGAAGAAAAACATTTGCGGTTTTGTAGAATGATGCAAGTTCCTCCTGCCAGCCAGCAAATTCGACAGCGCCCTCAAGTTTCATATTCTTTACCAAAGTTTTAAGGTGGCCTTCTTCAAGGCCGGAACCGACGATGATAAGGCCGGTGTCAGGGAAGTTCTGCCTGACTAACCCCAGAATTTTTATGGCAAGCGCGAGATTTTTTTCTTTCGAAAGGCGCGAGACCGTCAGTATGATGAAGTGCCATGGATAGCGGGTGTGAAGGTCAAATTTGACTGGGGCATTTTCTATCTTTTCTTTCTCGACATAAATTGGCAATACGTAAACATTAGCATTTGATTTAAGACCTAAGATTCTGGATTTAAGAATTTCACTGACCACGCGGATACTGTCCGCATTTTTGAGAATTGTTCTGACGAAGAATTTGCGCACCGTGTTTTGGAAACCTGAAAAATACGGAGAGAACGGATCAGTGTGAAGCTGGACCTCGAGCGGCAGACGCCATTTCTTTTTTATTCTTAATCCCGCCCAGCCGCATTCAAACGGATCTTGTGCGGTAATCAAGGATTTCCCCCTTACAAATTTTTTCTCAAATACCAAGCGCTTCCCTATTCTTGCCGCAGAGAGGGGGCGCAGGCATTTGAAAGCCGAGTTAGTAGGATAAACCCAGACGTTTTTACTGATTCGGGTCTCTTTCAAACCATGTTTCTTGTCGGCCAAGAGCACTATATGAAGCTCTTCGACTAGAGCGCCGTATTCTTTCATCCGCTCTCCCACCGCGCTGCCAGGCACGGCGATATTTCTGTCACTTGAGAACATAAGAACTTTTAGTCCTTTATGATTTATATCGGTCATTTCCGTATTATATCGTTAATTAGAGCCAAATGAGCGCCTGTAACGGCTTCCCAAGAGTGGTTAAGCGGCAGACTCGCCACCTTTGCTATCGCTTTTTGATAATTCTCTTCTTCAAGCAGATTTTTAAGCTTAGTTTCAAAATCTTCCTGGCTTAACGGATTAAATAGCATTTCTTCCGGCAGCTCAACCGAAAGACCGTGTCCCCGTGATATAAGTACCGGCTTGCCGAAAGAAAGTGCCTCGAGGATAAAATTGGGATTAAATTCGGAAAGAGCCGGTCCGATGCAGACGGCCGCCTCTCGAATATGTTCGAAAAGTTTTTCTTGCGGTAGAGAATGTATTATGACTATCCCTTCTCCATGAAGCTTATCTTCTTCCGGACCGGAGCCGATGAGAAGCAATTTCCCCTTGCCGATATTATGGAACGCTCTAACAACCATTGCCAGATTCTTGTAAGCCACGAATCGGCCGGCGAAAAGAACGACAGATGGCACGGGCAATCCGGGAGACGCTGACTCTCTCTTGAAAACGGGATTTTTAATCACTACGATTCTGTTTTCAAGCACTCCAAAATACTTCATATAAAAGTTTTTGAAATTTTGATTGTAGACGATTACTTTTCTCGCGCCCTTGAGAACCCAGCGGATTATCCTGTAGAGCTCCGGCTTATCCTGCTTGTGCAGTCCTTGCTCATAGTATTTTTCGAGAGGCATAAGACGCCGGCCCATTTCCGCCTCTCTTTCCCAGATAGGGTCGCCCCCCACTCTTATTATAAAAGGTCTATGGAAGATGAGGGCGACTAAGCGGGCCGGCAAGCCGGCCGCGGTCGGATCGAAGGCGTAGATAATTCTTGAGGTCGGCGCGTGCCAAAGGCAGAGAGAAAAATAGAGAAACCATTGAATGACTTTGGGAAACTTCCTTGAAACGCGGCTAACCTTAAAGCTAAATTCGGTATGCGCCTCATCATCGCCATAAGCGACTACTCGGACTCTAAAACCCGCTTCGACAAGCCGTTCGGCTATTTTCCTCACATGAATCGCTGGACCACCCACATCAGGGAAGAACACTCCTGCTGCTAAAAGGATTTTCATGCTTGATTTAACGTAAGAATAATTATATCATGATTTTCAACAATATGAAAGTGGCTTTGATAGGAGTGGGGCGTTGGGGAACGATTCTCAAGGGAGAATTGTCAAAAATCACGGACATTAAGTATGTTTGCGATAGCAAAACAAATTTAGGGCCTGTCTTTGCCGACCCGGAGGTTAAAGCTGTCTTTATCGCTACCCCGACCGAGACTCATTTTGAAATTGCCAGCAAAGCGCTGGGAGCTGGTAAACATGTTTTCCTAGAAAAGCCCGGGACCGATTCAGGCGAAAAGCTTGGGAAGCTTGTGAAGCTCGCGGAAGCTAAGAAGCTTAGGTTCGCTATCGGCTACGAATTCCCACATCATCCGGCAGCCAAAAAGCTCAAGGAGTTGATTTCTGGAAAGGGTGTAAAGAGCGTCCGTTTCGAGTGGCAGAAATGGGGAACGTTCAAGGATAACGCCGTGATGCATCATCTTTGTCACGACGTCTCCGTTATGAAATACCTGGGCTTTGATAATCTATCCCCTGTTAACCACCATCGAACTAAAGTAATTTCAGAAACCGATATCATCTGGACCGAATTCAAAAGCGATTCAGATGCTTATATTGAATCCATTATCAACCGCGCTAGCACCATCAAGCAAAAGACGGTTACCGTGCTTCTAGAGAAAGGTGGTTACGTCTGGAGTAATAATGAGCTTTTTGCCATTAACCTTGATACGCAAGCTTTAGACAAGATTGACCTGCCACAAACTACTCCAGTCGCAAACGAACTCAACGACTTTCTCAATTCCGAGACGCCTTTGTGTAATGGCGAATTCGCTCTCGAGGTTTATAAGATTGTTGAACAAGTCGGAGCACTTCGTCCGCCGCCTCTACGCAATTGCCGAGTTTGCCGGAGAAAACGTGAATGAGCTTGTCGTTTATCCTCGAGACGATGGTGGGCCGCTCATCGGTGGCCTCGACGTTCGGTAGAACCGTACGAACGGTGTACATTGAGCCAATGTGTTTCGCCTTACGGAGTTCTGGCATAAATTCTATAGCCGCTTCGATAAATTTATCTATATTGGTAATCGGGGGATTCTTTACTACTCCCCTGTTCATCAAAGAAGCGAACTCTTCCGGTATTTCCGGGTATAATCCGACGTTCGTCGCGTGGATGGCGTGCACCACATTACCCATGACGTGATAGCCGGTATCGGAATATGGGTCAATGCAGAAAAATGGCCCGTCAAGCACGACAATGCTCTTATTTTTGAAATTATCCGGCAGTTTCAGGACCGGCTTCTCGCAAAGCTCGAATTGGTACTCTCTTCTGGCTTTAGGATATTTCTCCAATACCCAATTTGAATTCGCGTAGGTGGCATTGACCACCGTGTCATATTCGTCTATCTGACTAACGTCGAATGCTTGATTTAGAAAAACTTTTATTTTTTGTTCTCTTATTTTTTCTTCAATAATTTCCTTAAGCTTGAGCGGGTCGAGCAAAGACTCTCTGCCTCTTATGGTAAACTCGGCCATGTGCGGATGAACATGCTCCAAATCCACCTTTTCATGTTCGAGTTCGCACTCTCGGCAAAATTTCAGAAAATCCTCTCCGGAGACCAGGCTTTTCTCCTTGGCCAGAACATAATAATGCTCGTTATGGTCGAGCACGGCTTTGCCGTATTCCGAGCGGAAAGATTCTTCAGAGCACTTGGCGGAAAGGGCAGTTTCCCTGCTCCTGGGATAATGATAGCCCCTGTGCAACCGGTATTGATTGATGCCCGAGGCGGCGGAGAGGATGTCATTATTCTTCTCGAATAGCTCGACATTATACCCGACTTTAGCCAATTTTATGGCTATAGTAGTGCCGAATATTCCCGCTCCAACAACTACAATTTTCATAAAAGAAAACCTATTTTAACATAATCAAAAAGCTTTATGAAGCCGGCCGAGTAAGAAGATAGACTCCCAGGATTGCTGGTGGAATTGCAAATATCTGAGCTAGAGACGGAACATTTTTTAAAATCAAGAAAGCAAAAAGCAAGGTAAAGACTGGGCCAACACTATTTAAAGCACTCGACTTTGTAACACTGATACGGTGAATTCCTTCAACCCAAAATATCTTTGATAAGCCGAAGTAAACGAGACCATTCAAAGCAATTATTATCCAGATACCAGAAGGTGGGGTTTTATATTGTCCGAATAAATAAGCCATTAAGAAAAGTGCTGGTACTCCCATTAATGCTCTGAAAAACAGTATGCCTTCACTGCCAATTTTAGCTCGCGCTCTTTTCTGAAAAAGATTGCCGATAGGAGGAAGCATGACAGCGAATAGGATAATGAAGTCACCTTTATGGAATTCTGAGAAGTTAGGGATAAGAATGATTATCGCACTTAATAACATTAGAATGCATCCCGCTATATGTTTGGTACTAATAAATTCTTTCTTCCATATATTGAAAAATAAGAAAGAAAAGAGCACTTCTAGAGTAAGTATTACTCCCACATTACCCGCGCTGGTATATTTAATACCCAAAAATTGGAGAAGTGGGAAAACAATACCGAATATAAGACCTGCTCCAACAAGAGAAGGTAGGATTTCTTTATCTAAGATTTTTGATAATGACCCTTTTATTCCACCCAAGAAAACAAAAAAGATTAGAGCAAAGAGCATGGACCAAGCTAAAGATGCAATAGGAGTCAATCTCATAAGTGAAATCTTGGTAATAACAGGAAAAAGTGAAGCAAGAATAGCTTGTGAAATGATAAACATCTCTCCTGCTCTTTCTTTAGTAAAAGTTACCATGTGTTTAATTCTATAACAAAAGGGCCCGCAACACTGCTGCGGACCCTCACCTTGTGATTTGCTACTTCTGATTCCGATACGCCGGTAGCACGAGATCGCGAATATCGGCCAGACGTGCCCCTTCGAGGGTTACCGCGCGTTCCTGCCGCTTCACCTTCGAGTCGATTTTCTTGCGCTCGCGCGTCATGTCGGGCTCGTCATCCCACACGCCATGGCCGCGAGGCACAATCGGCGCGATGAACGGTCTGCCGAACATGCGACCCATGCGAATCAGAGGAATGATCTCCTCTACCCCGGCGACCGTGTAAACCTGCTCACCATCGAGCTCCATGAAGTGCGGCGAGTACGGCTTGTCCTTCTCGGCCGTTTCGAACGGCTGTCCGAGACGAAGATCGTAGAACCCGATACGCGCGAAGGCCTGATTGTTCCAGATTTTCATTGTCGCGAGCACACGACCGGCCAGGATGGACTCCCGGAGCTCCTTGAGCACCATACCGGTGACAAGAGCGCCGCCTTCGAGTGCTTCGAGCATCGCCCGAGCGTTGTCTTCTGTCGCGTAACTCGTGACAGAGTGTGACCACAACATTGTGTAGTCCATGCCTCCATGCACCTGCTGGTACATGCACTCATTGAGCGCGCCACAGAACGGATCCCCGTGAGTGAACTCGTGAATGTGCACAGTGCCGCAATCTTCGAATTCATCCAGTAAGGTGATGAGTGTTCGACCACAATCACGATCCACATACCGATCATCGCCCAAAACTAGCGCATCGATACGGGAGAACATGGGATCGCCGTCGACATTCAATTTCAGCATGTGTCGGATCGACTTGATGGTCTTGACGATTTCCTCGTCAAATTTCTTGGGATCCTTCACAAAGACCCGGGTTGCTGCCCCGACCTTTGAATTTTCCAAAAACTTCACGTCGCCTCCTCGGCCAATGGCCAGAAGAATGGATTGGTTTAACAAAACTTGTCTGTTATTACTTTAGCACAATTGATTTAAAAAGTCAATTATTTCTCAAAAAATGGCTCAAATACTCGCTCTTTCATCTCTTTTGCAATCAAATTCCAATCGTATTTCGCTAAAACCATCTCTTTGGCATTCTTTATGATTCTATCCCTTAATAACTTATCACTTATCAACTTATTAACTTGTTCGGCAATGCTTCCCGGGTTGTGTACTTCGCAAAACAGCCCTGTTTCTTCATCCTTAAGAAAATCTACGATACCGCCGACCGGTGTCGCGATGACCGGCAACCCCGCGGCCATGGCTTCGATGAAAGATATGCCCTGCCCTTCGGAGAGTGAGGGGCGGATAAAGATATCGGCTTGATGCAAATGCTTCGGCAAATCTTTCTGGGAAACAAGTCCGATGAACTCTACCCGACTTTCGAGACCAAGCTTTTTAACCTTTTCCTTCAAACTTTTTTCCAAAGGACCAACTCCAAGTATCCTGAATTTCACGTCCTCGGATATAAATCTTATCGCCTCTATCACATCATTCACCGCGTTCTTCTTTACTAAACGAGAAGTAGTAATGAGTACGATTTCGTCCGGATTTAAGATTCTGGATTCAGGATTTATGAATTTCTCTGTATCAACGCCATTGGGAATAAGTTCTGCCCTTCCTTTGTATCCAAGTCTTCTTGCTCGTTCCAAAAGATAATTGCTTATACCAGTAAGTATATTGGTACGCGCCAAGGAAAGTCTCCAGGAAAGGTCCAATAGACCGAACCACCTGTAACGTAGCCAGCTTTCAGAATCACCTTCTTGCAAGGTAAGAATTATCGGAACCTTTTTTTGGAACCAATTAGCTATATAAGCCGCTCCGGAGGCAAAAGTGACCATAATGCACCAGAATGCGTCATAGTGATTTTTTTTATTGAGTCTAAGAGTGAATATAGCTCCGTGAAATGGCAAGAGCAGCTTATCTATGAGCGGCAAGCCCATGCCCAATCTATACACGCTGACATTTCCTATCTTTTCTGATTTAGGCAAATCACTTCTCTGCTTGGCTGTAATTAAATCGAAATGAATATCCGTAAGACGGTCGGTTATTTCCTTCACCGATACTTCCGCTCCACCCACAAGAGGAAAATAGGAAGTGGAAAATATGAGGATTCTTTTATGATGCATTGAGAATTTTCTTGAGTTCTTCCGGAGTGGGGCCGGTTTGTTTGGCAGGAGTTGCGGGTTGAGGCTTTGCTGTCGGTTGTCGGTTGTTAGTTGCTGGTTGGCTTCCCATTACTGATTTCAGCGCGTCACGCAGAGCGGAGACGTTTTTCACATCCGGCTTTCTCTGATTATCGTTTTTATTCTTCAGATTGTCTAGAGAAATCTTAGGTGCTGGTCTTGGGATTGAATTCGGGGTGGGACCCGAATTCAAAGGTTTAGGATTAAAGACCGGCTTGGGCTTCTGCTCCATCGACAAGCTTCTAATATCAATGGCTTTCGGGCCCTCTTTAACTGTCTGCTTATACAGCGTCATCTTCGGCCCTTCGACTACCTTACCTTCGCTGTGCCAGTCCGTAATCTCCTTCTCGACAACACTACGCAGACGGGCAAAAGTTTTCCTAGAATTTTCTGTAATTTCTTTTACATAAGAACGCTCTGGCTGCTTAATCGGCGGTAAAGTAGTGGCGGAGAATGGCTGAGAGGTTACCGAATCTATCATGAGTTTAAGGTAAATCTGCCGCAGTCCGAGATTGACCAGGTCCTCGGCAGTGAAAGTGGGTGCAAACTCCTTCTCCAGCACTTCCGCGTCATAAGCGCCCACGCGGAAAGTAATCATGGTGCCGACGTTGCCGAAAACGGCGTCCCTTACCTCTTCCTCCATCTGTTCTATGTATTGATGGGCCATGGTGAGATTGAGCTTGTATTTGCGCGCCTCAGAAAGAATTTCAGCGAATGATTTATCGGCAAAAGATTGGAACTCGTCTACAAAGAGATAAAATTGTGGAAGCTTTGAAAGTGAGGCTGCGCTCTCATCCGCCCGACTCATGGCGGCGAGATATATTTTTGTAATAAGCATCGAGCCGAGAAGTCTGGCATTGCCATCGCCCACCCGACCTTTTGAAAGATTAACTATTAGAATCTTCTTCTCATCCATTAGTTGCCTTATGTTGAAGCTCGATTTTGACTGGCCGATGATGTTTCGTATCAAGGGGTTACCGGCGAATTGGCCAATTTTGTTCTGGATAGCTGGTGTCGCTTCCTGGGCATACTTATCCGTATACTTGGCATATTCATCGACCCAGAAACTTTTGACCGAGACGTCTTTTACATTCTCGACCACTTTATTTCTGAACGCTTTGTCGGTATACATGCGGTTTACCGCTAAGAGAGTTGCACCCGGAAATTCGAGGAGCGCGAGCAGAGTGTTCTGGAGAATATAAGCCATGCGGGCACTCCATGCGTCTTCCCAAATCTTCTCGAAGACAGACATTAGGCCGTTTACCACCAAGTGCCTCTTATCCGCGCCGACGTCTTCCATGATGTTGAAGGAAACGGGATATTCCATGTCGAACGGGGCGAAATAAAGCACGTCCTTCACGCGATTTTCCGGCACGTATTCAAGAATCTTCTCTGCCGTGCCGCCGTGAGGGTCGACGAAAGCAATGCCGTGGCCGTTCTGGATGTCCTGTATGGCCATATTCTCGAGCAAGGTCGATTTACCCATGCCAGTCTTACCTATGACATAAACGTGCTTGGAGCGGTCGGCGCTCTTTATGCCAAAGGGCTTACGCTCGCCACGCGAGTCCGTCTCGGCGAAATATGTCACTTTTTCAGGGTTCTCCATAAATTTAGGCCCATTATACAATAAATAGAAGGAGGCCGAAATGCTTGCGCGTTTCGGCCCC
>JBBUBT010000055.1:0-1123 GCA_038058135.1 Patescibacteria group bacterium | reverse complement strand
ATACTGAAATTCGCGACTGAATATAAAGATTCGTCGTCATCTGATTTTGCCGGCTCGTCTTCCGCAAGAATCTTTTCTTCTTCTGTGAGCGGAGCCGCTTCTTTTACGGCCTCTTCCATCTCTTTATCAATCCTCTCAAGGAGTGCGCGCAAATCGTCTTTATTGAAAAAGTCTATCTTCACCGTACCGCCCTCATCTTTCTTTTCTATTCTGACCCGGGTACCAAGTTTTTCTTTGAACTGGTCTTCGATATCTATAAGCTCCTGGTCGATTAATTTCCTTGCCCGCTCAACGGCGATGTGTCTCGCAATACTTTCCGCCTCGCGGACATTCAGTTTTTTGAAAATGATTTCCCTAAAAAGCGTTTCCTGCTCCTGCGGTCTATCTATTAGCATCATAAGAGGCCTCGTGTGGCCCTCACTAATCTTATTTTCCGAAAGGGCCCTTACGATGTATTCCGGCAAAGAGAGGATGCGCAAGGTGTTCGAGACGTACTCGCGGCTCTTGCCTACTTTCTTCCCTATCTCGTGATGCTTGAAGTTGAATTCCTTCACCAGGCGGTCGAAGGCTCGGGCCCGGTCAACGGGAGAAAGGTCCTCGCGCTGGATGTTCTCGATAATAGCCAGTTCGAGCTTCATGAGGTCGGTCTCTTCACCGGTCCTGATGAGAACCGGAACTTGCACGAGCCCGGCCATCCTGGCGGCGCGCAGACGCCTTTCACCCGCCACCAGTTCATACTCTACGCCTATGCCGCCGTCCTCCCTAGGCACTTCCTTTCTTATCACCACCAAGGCCTGGAGCACGCCGTATTGGCGGATGGAATCGCTCAAGCTCTTGAGCTGGGCCTCATCAAAGTCGCGGCGCGGCTGGAAGGGATTCGGCCTGATTTTATCGACCTCTATCCAGAAAATGGCGTCGTTATAGAAATGGGACATGCCTAGATTTTAACATGATTTTGCGGTAGTTTGTATAAGTTAAATGCCGAGGTGATGGAATGGCAGACATGATGGACTCAAAATCCATTGGTGGCAACACCGTGAGGGTTCAAATCCCTCCCTCGGCACAATGAAAAAGGTTCTGGTTATCGTGGGTCCCACCGCCTCGGGCAAGAGCGCTTTGGCCG
>JBBUBT010000054.1:0-15270 GCA_038058135.1 Patescibacteria group bacterium | reverse complement strand
TGTTCTTCAACCAAAACACCACCAATGCTATGAAGGTCTCTGAGGCGAGAGGTGTGATTGTCTATGAGGCGGCCCGGGCTGGATTAGAGATATACGAATACGGCCCACAAGCGGTCAAGGTGGCCGTTACTGGTTATGGTAAAGCTGATAAGAAACAAATTGAGAGTATGGTAAGAAAGCTAGTGAAGCTAGATGAAGCTAAGAAGCTAGATGATGAACTCGACGCCATAGCGGTGGGGATAACACACCTTGCTACCCAAAAGGGTATCTGATACAAATAAGTGCATTAAAAAATAATTAGGCTACTTTAAATATGAACGAAGACGATATCATTAAGGACGACGAGCTTGAGAATGAGGTGCCGCTAGACGAGCTCGACGCTAAAAAGAAACCTTTGACTGACGATGAGGATGTGGAAAGCGTTGAGGAGCTTGCGGAAGAGGAGCTTGACGTTGAGGAGCCCTTCGACGACGTGGACACAATGTAACCCCGACGTAAAGTCGGGGCTCCGACCGAAGCGTCGGAGTTAGCTCCGCTCGATTTTTATGAAACGGTGTTTGCCCACTCGGTAAACGCCGTTTTCCATTTCTTCAATCGCCCCCTCTTTATTGAGCCGGCTAAATTCTGATTTGGAAGAAACTATGCCGTGTTCCAGTAGAATTTCCGCAAGCGGAGCATCTTTGCCCGCCTTAACCGTTTTTATATCTTTGGGAATGCCGCCCTTGGAAAAAGTTTCTTTGAATTCGCTCTGGGCTTTCTTCGCTGATTCTTCGCCATGATAAAGCTTTGTTATTTCAAACGCTAGACGCATTTTGGCTTCTTTCGGGTGGCTTTCCATAATTCTATCAATTTCTGGCATAAAAACTCTAGTGCAATCAGCAAAATATTCTTCTACATAGGCATCGTCAAGACTCATAATTTTTCCGTACATATCTTCCGGCGTATCAGTAAGCCAAACTGCATTATCGTAACTTTTAGACATCTTACGACCATCTAGACCCATCAACAACGGATACATAATAATCGATTGGGGTTTTTGGCCATAGCGTTCTTGCAGAGTTCTCCCGGCCAATAAATTAAATCTCTGGTCTACCCCACCAATTTCAACATCCGCATGGACTGCAACACTATCGTATCCTTGCATTAACGGATAAAGAACTTCTCTCAAGGAAACCCTCTTCCCTGCGTCTAAACGTCGCTTGATGTTATCGCGAGCAATAAAATCAGAAATCGAGAACTGGTCGGCATGTTCTCCAATTTCTCTATAACTTAATGGCTCTAACCATTCTGAGTTATATCTAAGCTCTGCTTTGTTTAGATCAATAAGTTTCCCAATTTGTTCAAAGTAAGTTTTTTTGTTTTCTTCTATAGTTTCGCGAGAAAGCATCGGGCGCTCGGAATCCTTATCTGACGTATCTCCAATTACAGCGGTGAAGTCACCAATAATTAAAACTACTTTATGTCCTTCGTTTTGAAAATCACGTAGTTTTAAAATTGATACAGCATGTCCGATATGAAGATTTGGACTTGTTGGGTCAATACCAAGCTTAATACGAAGTTTCTGCTTAGAGAGAAGTTTTTCTTTTAATTCTTTTTCTCCAATAGTCTCTACGGCGCCACGATAAATGAGAGTTCCTACGTCTTTATCCATGATAAGCATATTAACATATGTTAAAATGGATGTTCTGATGAAAAATTTCCTGAAAAGGGCCCGGCATTCCAATTATTTTCTCGCCGGGGCGGCCACGTTGCTGTTTATCTTGGGGTTCTCGATCCTTTACCTTGCCTCGCTCCGCATTCCCGCCCTCGAAAGCATCTCCGAACGCCAAATAGACCAGTCTACGAAAATTTACGACCGCACCGGCCAGATTCTCCTCTACGATTTCTCCCAGGACGTTAGGAGAGACATGGTGTCGTTTGAAGATATCTCTTCTTACGTAAAGAATGCGACCATCGCCATCGAGGATAAGTCATTCTATTCCCACCGCGGCTTTATCTTGAGCTCTTTCCTGCGCGCGGTGTGGGTAAATTTGACCACCCTCTCCTTCAGCCAGGGCGGCTCCACCATTACCCAGCAAGTGGTTAAAAACTCGATATTGACCAAAGACAAAACTCCGACGAGAAAGCTCAAGGAATTAATCCTTGCCTTAAAGCTCGAGAAGGTTTTATCCAAAGAAGAGATTCTTGCCCTGTATCTCAATGAGATTCCTTACGGCGGCACAATCTACGGCATAGAAGAAGCGGCCCAAAACTTCTTCGGCAAGAGCGCCCGCGATCTTACTCTCGCGGAATCGGCGTATCTCGCCTCATTGCCCAAAGCGCCGAGTTTTTACTCTCCTTATGGCTCACATCAGAGCGAACTGGAGGCAAGAAAGAATTTGGTCCTTTCCGAAATGTTAAGCAACGGATTTATCACCCAGGAAGACTATGATGCCGCTATGAAAGAAAAGGCGATATTCAAGGAAAAGCAGGATACCGGCAACATCAAGGCGCCGCATTTCGTCTTCTTCGTCATTGAATATCTCGCCAAGAAATATGGCGAGGACGCGCTTCAAAACAGCGGCCTCAAGGTGGTTACCACTCTTGACTATTCAATCCAAAGAGACGCGGAGGCCGTAGCTAAAAAGTACGGCCCGATAAACAAGGAGAAGTTCAATGGCGAGAACAACGCCATGGTGGCGATAGACCCGAAAACCGGTGAGATTTTATCCATGGTCGGCTCAAAAGATTATTTCGACAAAGAAATTGACGGCAACTTCAATGCTGCCATAAGCCATCGCCAGCCGGGCTCCACCTTCAAACCGTTTGTTTATTCGGTCTTATTCAATAAGGGTTATACGGACAAAACTGTTTTGTTCGACGCGCCGATACAATTCTCTCCTAACTGCGCTCCGGACAATCTCACCACAGACGATAAATGCTACGCCCCAGGGAACTACGACGACCGCTCGAGAGGCCCTATGATCATAAGAGATGCCTTGGCGCAATCCATCAACATTCCGGCCGTTGAGGCGCTTTATCTCGCTGGGGTCAAGAATTCCATTAAGCTCGCGGAGAGTATGGGTATCGAGAGTTTGACCGATGTTAATAATTATGGCCTATCACTCGTCCTCGGAGGCGGGTCGGTCTCTCTTTTGGACATGACTTCGGGCTACTCCGTCTTTGCCAATGACGGGGTGAGGAATCCCTATACTCCGGTACTTTGGGTGGAAGATTCCCAGGGCAATATCATAGATAAATACGTGCCCTTCCCGCGCCAGGTGCTTCCTGCCCAGACTTCACGCGTCATCTCGAGCATTCTTTCAGACAATACCGCCCGCACCCCGGCTTACGGGCCGTATTCACCCTTGTACGTCTCGGAGCGCGACGTGGCGGTGAAGACCGGAACTTCAAACGACTACCGGGACGCGTGGATTATTGGTTACACCCCGAACATCGCTATCGGAGCCTGGGTGGGCAATAATGACAATTCCGAAATGGAAAAGAAGGTGGCCGGGCTCATCGTCTCGCCCCTTTGGAGAGAGCTTATGGATAAAGTGCTTCCCACTCTCCCTGTGGAATCATTTATTGACCCCGAATCGGAAGATTATTCTAAGTTGAAGCCCGTTCTTCGCGGAGAGCTTTCAGGCGAAGCCCACTCCATTCTCTTTTGGGTAGATAAAGACAATCCGCGCGGCCCGGTGCCCACTAATCCGGGAGGCGACCCCCAATTTGCCAATTGGGAATACGGGGTAAGACGCTGGGCCATAAGCGCAAGCCAAAGCGCTGTTACTCCTACTACAGTACCGACACAGATAATTATTCCTGCTGTCCCGGGCCCTGGTGTGTTTTAGTTATTTATACTGGATCTTAGACCCTCCAACTCCTCCTTGGCATGGGAGAGTTATCTATATTTTAAGCCATTTTCTCTCATTTCTATTGACAGAATTTTTTATATATGATAAGATAAGAGTGGGCTTATATGAGCTGCCTTCGAACGCAGCTCAACTACCGAGGGGATATGCAAGCAATCCTCTTAACCTTGGTGGGTTTTCCCGAGGATGTAAGCGACGAATTGTGTCACGTCGCCCAAACGCCCAGATGATTAAGCTGCACTGGTTAAAAGCAGTTGTGAGGCAGAATGCGGACACTCGCTGATACTGCCTCACATGGGATTCCAGCTGCCGATTAACAATCGAGCAGCTTTTTATAATTTTGCAAGAACGGTTCTTGCAAAATTCTCGTACGTTATGATTTACACGTGTAGAAATTAACGTATTGAGATTTATTTATACAAAATTCTTGAGACTTTAAGTTCTTGTTTTAGAAAATCTTCTTTTAGCTTAATTTCATTTTTTATAGTTGGCGAGGATTCAATTTCTAAAACATCATTTTTAAGATTTATTTGGTTTGATTTTAATTCTATATTGGTTTTTTCTTTTATAATTCTAATTATTGTGTTTTTTGTCTCTGTGTTTTTATTTAATACTTTAGAAAATCTATCAAGAAGTTCGAGGAGATTCTTCATTTAATTAAGACTGGTTCATCGGCATGACAAGGTAAAGGAAGCTTGAATCGCCGACGCCTTGAATGACGATGGGTTTGGCCTGGCCCTTGAAGCTCAAGGAGATACTGTCGGTGGCAAAGGATTGGAAGCAGTCGGTAAAATAGCGGTGATTTACGTTGATGGAAAGGTCCTCCCCTTCAAGCGCCGCCTCAACTGACTGAACGCTCTCGCCCACGGTCGAGTTCTTCGACTCGATTTCAAAACGCTTATCTTTTGGAGAAACCTTTAAGGTCAGCTGATTGAAGGCGTCAGAGAAGATAAGACTTGTTTTAAGGGAATTAATAAGGTCCTGCTTTAAAAGCACGGCGGTAGAGCTTGCATCTTTGGGGATAATTTGGCGATAATCGGGAAAGGTTCCGTCGATAATGCGCGAGACGAGATAAATGCCGCCGGAACGGAGAGCCATCTGATGTTCTTCTATGGAAAGGGAGATTTCTTCTTCGCCGCGGTCGAAGATTTTTATGATTTCCAGGGCGTTTTTCTGCGGGATAAGAATGTTTTTGAAGTGAGGCACCTTTCTTATTTTGATTTTCTTCTCCGCCAGGCGGAAAGAGTCGGTCGAGGCAAAGACCAGAAACTCGCCCTCGTGGGTGATGGATATGGAAGAAAGCTCCGGCTTAATGCTTCCTGTGGCGGCGGCGTATATAACCGACCTTAAACCGAAGACCAAGTCGCGGGTCGGCAGAGAAAAGGCGTTGTCGTTGCTTATTTCCGGGATAATCGGGAAGTCTTCGCTAGACAAGGTTTTGATGCTGGTTTTTGTTCCCTTGGTCTTAACCTCAAGAACCTGATCTTTTGTATTTAAGGTAATATTTCTGTCATTTGAAAGAGAGGAAATAAAAGAAGAGATAACCCTTGCCGGAACCACTACGATACCGGGTTCGGTTACTTTGACCGGCAGAGTAATGGATATACCTAAATCAAGATTGGTGGCCTTTACTACCAAGGAATTCTGGCGAGCATCTAAATAGAAACCGGAAAGGACCGGGAGACTGGCGTTTTTGCCCGCAATTTTATCTGCCCGATTAAACGTATCCTCAAGTTGTTCCTTTATACATTCTATTTTCATATATAAAAATTGTTACTAGTATTAGGGGTGTGAATATGTGGGTAGTTTATTTAAGGCCCGAAAACCTTGGTTTTTTGAGATTTTGAAAATGTTTAACTGGGGAGAGCCGGTTTTAGTTTTGGCGGCTTTTGTAAGAAAACCATTTCTTATCCGTCCCTCCCGCTCCTTATTAACATTATTTCCATAATATTTCCACATATTATTGAACAGTAAGAAGATTCCTAATCTGACCCACTTCATCTATAAGCGACTGATCCCCTTTGATATCATTTTTGATTTTTTCACATGAGTGGATAACGGTGGTATGGTCTCTGCCCCCTAGTTTTTGCCCTATTGACGGGTAGGAGATGTTGAAATCCTCGCGCAGGATGTACATAATAATCTGGCGCGGGCGGATTACTTCCTTATGCCTGGTTTTTTCATAAATACTGTCTTCTTTGATGTTGTAAAAATCAGAAATAATCCTTACCACGTCCTTAACCGCCACGTTTTTCTTCGGCCTAACGTTATTCTTGATGTAATTTCTAGCGTCTGTCATGGAGATTTCCTTGCCTTTAAGCTGGGTTTGGCATAGAAGAGAATTTACCGCTCCCTCTAGCTCCCTGATGTTCCCATTCAGATTGTGGGCCAGATAATCGATAATTTCAGTCGACATAGGAACGCCTTGCTGAGCCGCCTTGGCGGTAATAATAGCGATTCTTGATTCCTTGTCTGGCGTCGGTATGTCTACGGTCATGCCGGCGGCCATGCGCGATTTAAGTCGCTCTTCTAGCCCGGTGATGAAATGCGGATGTTTATCGGACGAAAAGATAATTTGCCGGTTATTGTCATATAAGGTATTGAAGAGGTGGAAAAGCTCTTCCTGGAACTTCTGCTTATCAGCGAAAAACTGGATATCATCCACGATAAGAACGTCGTATTTGCGGTATTTTTCCTTGAAAATGTTCATTTTGCCGTGTTGGAGAGCGTTCATGCAGTCCTGGCAAAAAGCTTCGGAGGTCATGTAATAAACCTTTTTCCCTGGGGAATTCGCCTTGACATAGTTGCCGACGGCTTGGATTAGGTGGGTCTTGCCGTGGCCGGTTGGGCCGTAGATGAAAAGCGGGTTGTACATAATACCGGGCTTGGCTATTACGGCTCTGGCCGCGGCGTGGGCCAGTTCGTTGAATGGGCCCACGACAAAAGCATCAAAGGTGTAGCGCGGGTTAAGGTTGTCATCTTTATTGACCTCGACTTCAATAAGCGGGAGCTCTTTAGTGCGGATTTCCTTGTTCAAGAACCCTTCTTCCCTGCGGCGGGATTCCTCTTTATTGACCACATACTCTATGGCGTGTACGGAGCCTTCCAAATTTCTCAAGCTTTTAAGTATCGTGTTGTGGTATTTGGTTAAAAGCCATTCTTTAACGAAGGCATTGGGTACCGAAAGGACAACTACCCCTCCATCCTCCTTGACTATTCTCGTGTCCTTAAACCAAGTGGTGAAATTTGCCGACGAGACCCCTAATTCCATCTCTATCAGAACTCTTTGCCAAAGCTGCTTATAATCCATCATAAATTTTATTTACACAGTATAGCTTTTAGGGCGAAGATAAAAACTTGTTAAGACACAAAAAAATGTTTATAATATGTTAATAACCTGTTGAGAAAAAATGTCTAGAACATACCAACCAAAAAAACGCAAACGAGCCCGCACCCACGGTTTTCTTTCAAGGCAAAAAAGCAATACCGGGAAAAGAACTATTAGAGCCAGGCGCCGCAAAGGACGCAAGCGCTTAGCTGTATAATGTTTTCTCTCAAAGTAAAGTCATCTCCTGAGCTGAAGATTATAATTTCTGTCTCCAAGAAAGTATCAAAGAAGGCCGTAATCAGAAATACGGTCAAAAGGAGGGTCAGGGCGGTTATTAAAAACCTTAAACTGGAACCTGCATCCTATATATTCATCGCAAAGCCAGGCGCTGAAAATTTAAAGGGCAAGACATTAGAGAGTGAATTGATTAGAATAATTAAGTTAATTAAAAATTTCTGATGTCCTTTCTTTACCACACCTTCTTCCTCGATCCTCTCTATAACGCGATGATATTTTTATTCAAGGTATTGCCATGGGCAGACGCCGGCATTATTGTCATCATCCTTACGATATTTGTCCGTCTCATTCTTTTCCCCTTGTCTCGGAAAGCGGTGCTGACTCAAGTCAAGATGGCCCAAATCGGTCCCGAACTGGAGGCAATAAAAGAAAAGTATAAAGATAAGTCTGAAGAACAGGCCAGGCGCACCCTCGCTCTTTATAAAGAAAAAGGAGTCAATCCATTTTCCGGCATTTTGGTTATCATCGTTCAAATTCCAATAATCCTCGCCCTTTATCGGATATTCCTCGATTTTCCGAAGGTAAATGCAGCCGTCCTCTATCCATTTATAAAGGTCCCGGAACACGTCAACACCCTTTTTTTTGGGCTAGTGGATATTAGCGGTAAAAGCGCCTCCATGGCCATTTTAGCGGCCGCATCGACTTATTTTCAGCTCCATATTTCCACTCAAGGCCAGAGTAAACCGAAAGGCAACTCGTTCGGAGACAATTTAACCAGAAACATGCAGGGCCAGATGAAATATTTTTTCCCCATCCTGGTTTTTTTTATTTCTTATAAAATTTCCGGCGCTATCGCCCTTTACTGGCTTACCACCAATCTCTTCAGTATTCTCCAAGAGCTTTTCGTAAGAAAAAATATTACTAAAACAGCATAACATGCTGTTTTAGAGCCGCAGAGCCCAGAGAGACAAGTCCTTTTTATTGATAAATATTAGGTAATCTTCGGTAGGTGAAAGTTTCAGCTCAACGACATCAATATCAAGTCCCAAACTTGCCTTTGGTTCAGAGAGAATCTGGGCGATTTCAGCGTTAGTATCAAAGCGCCAAAGGCGGTCGGAAAAGTGCGTCGCGCCTTTATACCAATTGTCAGGTTCGCTAGCACCTATGCCATTTACAGGAGAGCCGCAATAAACAATCCCTCTATTTTTAACGCTCCAGATACATTTTTCCGAGAGGGTAACCGGAAGGATGTCGGTTATGGCGCCGGATTGCAGATTTTTAGCGGAAGATTTAGCCAAACCGCTCTCGGTATATGAATAAAGCAAGCGGGTTCCAGAAGCATCTGGCGTTACCGTCAAACCATTAAGAGGACCTAAGAGCCTGGTTAAACCTCCGCTTGCGGTATTTAAGGTGTAAGCGTAGCCGGGCGCGTTGCTGCTAGCCTTGGTGTAAATTATCACACCGTTTCCAGCCGCCGCCAAACGCCAGTCGGTGAAGACGGAAGAGAAAATTGTTTTTAAGGCCGTATTGTTGAAGGCGGAAGAAACTATCGAGCCGGAATCTCTCAAGGAATAAAAGAGCGTGTTGCCTAGGCCCACGGCAACACTTCCGATGTCACCGCGCAAAACAGTGGCTGAAACGGTATAGAGGCCGTCTGCTTGCGGTGAGCTTGTCGAACCCGTGCTCGTAGCCTTGGGAGGAGTAAGAGCGAGAGAAAGATTTTCTACGGTATCCGAATCGTCTTTGAGAGAACGCAAAAGTACGGCCTGGCCGTCGAGTCTGAAATAAGATTCGTAAATCTTCGGCAGAGTCTTGTTTGTAATCCTGGTTTTCTTGGAGGTGGTCAGATTGGTTTCATAAACATGGCCTGTCGCTCGATCCACATATCGGACTACAGTTGAAGTGCCTCTCGTAAACGCTACTGCGCCTGCTACCGGCTCGACGACTACGCGGAAAAGCCCAGCAGTCGGCCGTCCGAATTCATCAAATACTTGCCCGTCCTCCCCAGTTGTTGGTTGTTGGTTGTTGGTTGTTGGTTGTTCCAATCCCTCCCCTGAACCGAAAGGCAGAACATTATTAATGGCTTGTCCTACCGTTTCTCCGCTGGGGCGTGACAAAAGTGCCCAGCCAAACACTACCGCCAGAACGATTACGACGATGATTATTAGGCTTAAAAATATTTTTTTCATTTTACATGAAAGTGTTCACCCTTGGCTTTTGCATTAATTATGATATTAGTAGAAGGCACGCCTGCCTTTGTCATTTCTACATACCGATTCTGGGAAGTCACTTCAAAAACTGCGTTTAGACCGACCCTCTGGGCTTCCAGAACGAAAGCACGGACGTTTTTAGTACTATTTACAGGAATGGAAATATCCACGCACGTGCCACTGTTGTGGCACGGATCCTCATGTTGAACGGTCGGAGGGTAGGATTCGGTTACGGTGAACTTTTGGCCTATGGACTGTAATTGAACAAGTTTGCTGTTGAGACTTGGGGCAATCATGCACGGACCCGGCGCGGCGCAACCCAACGGAGCTTCTTTATGAGGCACGCTGATGGTCGTGCAATTTTGACAATTACCAGCTTCAGGAATATTCCCGCCGGGAAGCGCCGTTGTTATCTCCTGCGGTGGGATATTGAGATTAAATTCAACCAATTTCGGGTTAATGGTGTAGAGAATAAGCCAGGCGGAAATGGCCAGGAGCAAGCCCCAGATGGCGTTTTCTATAGTCGCCCGGGCGTCACTTTTCCCCCCGATAGCGTCAGTAGACATGTACTTAATGCCTCCGAAAATAAGCATGATAACGGCCAAGGCCGTGGCAATGCCTATCATCAGTTTGAATAAGCCGGGGAGAAAAGTAGCGGCATTTGTCGTTTCACTCTCGCCGCTCCCAGGCCCGTTTAAGGGAATGGGAGCGAGCAAGGTGTATTCAGTGGGTGGGCTCGGTAAGGCTTGGCTGGAAAAAGGAACAGTTTGACGAGAAGGCAACAACTCTGGAGCGGGTGTTGTCTGGGCCAAAACAGCACTAAACATGAAAAAGTAAACCGCAATTAATATAAAAGTTTTTGTCATTGATTTCCGAATTGTACCAGGAAACTTTTCTGCGCTTGTTGCGCGATTTCGTCTTTATTGGAAGCGCTGGCAGACACTTGCGACGAGCCGGAAACGTTTTCTGGCGCGCGATAAGTCACCGCGTTTCCGCTTTCCATCCCTCCGACATTGGTGCGCCAGGCATATCCGACTGTATTGTCAGCCCGATTCCTCACGCTGAAAAAGAAAGGAAAGGCCGTTAAGGTAATCTCTTTTTCTGAAAGCGCGTAAGCGCCGCCAACCTCCTTATGGAACAGATATCCATACAATGGATTTTTTTCATAGACTAAAAGCGATGGCGAAACCGGGACGATAACGACGGAAGCGCTGGCTAAAACTTCATCCTGGCTGGATATTATATCCACCTTTATGCTTTGCGGCTTGGAAAGAATAGAGTCGAGGAAAGAAAGCGAATTCTTGCCGACCCCGTTTGTGTTGCCAAGCACCGTGCCGTTTTTAGTCCATTTGTAATTGAGATTCGCGGCAAGGCCTAAGCCGTGCGGTATAGCCAGGAGCACCACCTTTGATTGGTTGGACCAGAGGGTGCGGCCTTGGTAGAAAGGCGGAACGTAGCTACTCCCCTGCCAGAGCAAGTCAACGCTTTGTGCATGGGTGGAAGTAGGAAGCAGGAAGTAGGAAGAAAGAATAAGAATGGTAATAACGAATTTCTTCATACTTTTATTATACATGCTTTATTGAGCGTCTTGTTAATACCTGCAAGGTCTTGCCTTGCAGATACAGGTAATTATATAATTGAGTTGCTATGTCATTGCGTCCAATCCCATTTATCGCCGGTGAATATTATCACCTGTACAATAGGGGTAACAGTAAACAAAAAATCTTTCATAATCAAAATGACTATAAGCGCTTCATTATCCTCCTCTACACATGCAATTCAGAAAATAACTTCAGAATGTCTCTCGTAAAAGACCGTGCTGATAAAGATCCCTACCTTTGGGAAAGAGGAAAACAAATTGTCGCTATAGGCGCGTATTGTCTTATGCCAAATCATTTTCATATTTTAATTACGGAAAAGCAGGAAGGTGGAATAAGTAAATTTATGCAGAAGTTAACTACCGCTTATGTCATGTACTACAACGGTATCTCTGAACGGACAGGCAGCTTGTTTGAAGGCAAATTCAAATCCGAACATCTGGATACGGATCAGTATTTAAAGTACATATTTTCATATATTCATCTCAATCCGATAAAATTGATTCAGAAAGACTGGAAGGAAGTGGGGATAAAAAATAAGAAATCAGCTTTGGAATATCTCAATGACTACGAGTATTCAAGCTATCAAGACTTTAGTGGTTTACAAAGAAAGGCAAGTCTTATTCTAGAAAGAAAAGCTTTTCCTAATTACTTTCCGTCTACTAAAAATTTCGAAAGAGAAATATTGGACTGGCTAGAATACCGGGATCGGTTCGATTAACCTGCAAGGTCTTGCCTTGCAGGGCACTTCTGTAAAAAATAGAACTTTTTCATTTCCTATTCATTATATCCAATTTTGTGATATCTGCTCCCGGCACGATATCTTGGATTTTTTTACTTAAAACAAAAGTAGAGATGGAAACTGTCCAGGCAAGCCAGCCGAGTATAGGGACAATATCTATAATCATAGTTACCAAGGAGCCAGCTATTCTCTTCGGTTTCATGAAGCTAATGCCGTGGCGCATAAACCACAGCCAAAAAGTCATAGAGGCGAAAATAGTTACTAACCAGCCCATAAGCAGAAAATCCAGAAGTATCTGAAGGGCGTCAAAAAATACCGCCGTGCCAATCATGAGCCATACTGTGGTAGTCTTTAGTCCTTTTTCTTTTTCCTCCGGCATTATTGTTTAGTGGCTTCTTTTAATTCGGCAAGTTTCCCCTGTTGCGCAAGCTCCCGGTCTTCCTTCGCTTCTTGTCTGGCTTTTTTAATGGCTAAAACCTGCGATGGGTCAGAAGTGATAATCTGGTCCTCGGTGTAGGAAGCAATATTTTTGATAGCTACGTGCTTAAGGCCGGCGAAGAAGATGCCTTCGCCCACATCGGATTCAAGGAGCAGATATTTCTCCTCATCCGTGAGATTAAAGGTTTTCTGGAGCTCGTCGATGGTCGTGGGCGATTGCTTCAAAAGAATCTGAATTGACGAGTTGGTGATAATGGGCACTCCGTAAGGCGACTTCAAGAAATCGCTGACGTCCTGGGTGATAGTGGCCACTCCCAAGAAATATTTCCTGCCGCGCTTGACGAGCCCCATGAGGAAAGAAGCCGTATCTTCGGACTTCATCATCCACCAGGCTTCGTCGATGACAAGGAGTCGTTTTTTAAGCTCTTTCCTGATGGCATTCCAGATGTAATGGGTGACGATATACATGGCTATGGGCTTCAGCTCGTCCTCCATATCGCGTAGGGAAAAGACCACGAATTTCTTGTTGATATCGACGTTAGTGGGGCGATTAATGAAGCCGGACCAGGTGCCCTTGGTGTACTTGCTTAATCTCTGAGCGAGCGATTCTCCCCCTTCCATGCCGGAGAGCACCAGTTCGAAGTCGGACATAAGAGGCGGTTCGATGGTGCGGAAATCGGACTCGACGGTAATATCTTTAAGAGCGTAAGTTTCGGTAATGGCCCGGTCAATCAAGGCGTCTTCTTCCGCCGTGAGCCCCCCCATCATCAGCCGGAAGAGCCCGACCAGATTGATGATATTGGAGCGCAGAATATTGGCGGCGCTTTCTCCAGGGCCGGGAATCGGCAGGTCGAAGGGATTTATATGGTGCTCGGAATTGAGCGAAATTTTGAAATATCGCCCGCCCGTCACCTCGGCCATGTACTCATATTCCCTTTCAGGATCGATGACAAGGACATCAGCGTCGAACATAAGAGTGCGGAGAATCTCGAGTTTGGCGGCATAAGACTTGCCGGCGCCAGCCTTGGCGAAGCAGACGGAGTTGTAATTCTCAAGCGAAAAGCGATCAAAGAGTACGAGGGAAGAATTGTGCCTGTTGATGCCGTAGAGAATGCCCTTATCCGAAGTGAGGTCGAATGAGGTAAATGGGAAAAGCGACGAGAGGGGCGAAGAATTAAGCTTCGAATGCACTCCTAAAAGATCGTTGCCCAAGGGCAAAGTGCTTTTGTACCCTTGTTCTTGCTGGAATAGAGCGGGTTTAACGTAGATAAGCTTTGCTTCGAGAATTGATTTGATTTCGGATTCCACTTTATCAAGCTCGGAGTCGCTGTCGCCGTAGATAGTAATGTAGAGGCCAACATCGAAAAGCTTCTCCTGCGCCTGTTGGAGCTGGTCGCGCAAATTCTCGAGGTCTTGATATGCCACGTCGAGCATAGGGTCGCGCACCAAGCCCTTTTCCTCCCTGCTGTGTATCTGCGACTGGACTTCGGCCACCTTCCTCTGGAATTGGCGCAAGACCTTGCCGGTTTCGATGGGGTGGATGAAGATGGAGACGTCGAAAACCTTGTCCATATTGATAATCGGGCTAAACCATCCTTCGGTGAGGAAGCGCGGGTAGGAGATGACAAAGAAAGACCTTAATATCTTCTCGCCCAAGTTTATTTCCTTGGGCGAGACCTTCAGGGCGGAAGGGGCAATAATATCTTTAAGCTCAAGCACTCCCGCCTCGAAAATCTCCTGCGGAAGAATCGAAGAAATATCCCGCTTCTCCTCCTTTTTGCCAAAAATTTTATCTAATATGCTCATTTCATTTTGATGGGTTTTTCACTCTCACCCGGGTTGAAAGCTTTATAGAAAAGTTCAACGGTTTCTTCTGTGCCAAGGCGGGCCACGCGGATGCCGCTTCTTACCAGCCCTTGCTCAACGACGGAAAGTCTTTCCTCAAGCTGGCTTCTGTTTTCGTCAAAGCCGGAATTCTTCTCGGCCGCTTTGGCTTTCGGCCCTAATCCGAGACGAGAAGCGAATTCTCCCGCCGAACTGCTCGTAAGGATAGCCGGGCTGTAAGGCACCACGATGAAGAAGTGCTTGGTCATAATATTGGTCGACTCCGTGAAATTTTTGATGAACTCGATGTATTCCCTAACCTGGATTTTCAAAAGGTTGTTTTCCTGGAGCTTCTCGCGTTCCTCGAGGAGCGCCAAGTATGGCCGGATGTCGAGCTTCCGCGACTGAACCAGAATTTCTATCGAAAAGTCGAGGGAATTGAGGAAATCCTGAAATTGGAGCAGTATGGCGTTCCTCTCATCCTCCGATTTGAGCGAGAAATTGAGAGAAGAACACAGGAGAATGGCCCGCATGCCGCCGTCTTTAAGAATGACAACGCCGTCGCGCACCTCTTTGATAGGCACGAATTCTTGAGTAGCACTAGTAGATGCCATACATCTATTATAAACCCTAAATCCTAAATCCTAAACTCTAAACTTTGGTATAATGTCCTCATGAGATTCCAAGTTCCCCAGTTTATAGAAGTTGAGGACAAAATATTCGGGCCGCTAACTTTCAAACAATTCGTTTACGTCGCCGGAGGCATAGGCCTTTGCGTCATCCTTTTCATCTTCCTGCCAAAGTTTCTGGCCATTCTCCTGGCACTACCTGTGGCCGCTCTTGCTGGGGCGCTCGCATTCTATAAGGTAAACGACAAGCCATTTATCAATATGGTTGAAGCCTTTTTCAATTACACTCTTACCAACAAGCTTTATATTTGGAAGAAAGAAGAGAAAGAAGCGAAAAGCAAGGGAAATGAGGCCGCGGACAAGCCGATACAGCAGGTTTATGTGCCGAAACTATCGGAATCGAAGCTTCG
>JBBUBT010000053.1:0-1902 GCA_038058135.1 Patescibacteria group bacterium | reverse complement strand
GAGCCCGCGGCCGACGAGCACGAAGCGCTTGTCTTTTATAAGCTCGTTGTGCGTAGTGGCGACATGGGCCTTCTTGTTGAAATATTGAGTAATGGCCTTGGCCACTTCTTTGAAATGGATGGGAGAGCCGTGCTTCCTGATGACGAGGAAGGCGTAGTCGCGCATGCCTTTGGCATTGACGTTGGGCGAAGAAGCGCGTCCCCATTCTCCAAGCGGATTTTTGCCGATTTTATGCGAGATTGAGAGCCAGCGTTTGATGACTTCCTCGTTTTTGTACTTATCATTCAAATCCTTTATTTCTTCTAAGAAAGAATTGATGAGGTCGCCTTCAATCACGAGCTCGTCATCGGAAAGCTTGGCGTAAAGTTTGCGAAGTGCGCCTTGAATCTTTTCCGAAAGTTCCGGGTCGGCGTGCCAGCGATGCTTGAATTCCTCGTCCTCTTTCTCACGCTTGAAATCTTCCCCGATAACCAGAAGAAAATGGAAGTGATTCTGGGTTGATTGGTCCTTGCTAAAATAATTCAGGAGGTCTTTCTCGGAAACAATACCCCCGAGATTGAGAAGTAGGGCCTTGAGCTCGGCAAAGACCGCTTCACTTTCTTTGTATGCCTTCGACTTCCTGATAGCGGTAAGAGAATGATTCTCAATTTGCCTTACGCGTTCGCGGGTGATGTTGTATTTCTTGCCGATGGCATCGAGTGTTAGCTTCTGCGCCTTGGCACCAAGACCGTATCTTGAAACAATAACGTCTTGCGCACGCTTTGTGAGGACGCCTAACAGGCGTCTCACAACCTCTTTCGGCTTGAAGCTGATGTTTAGCTTATCATTCATACTTGCCCTATTTCTATCATTCCCTATCCAGCGTGTCAAGTAATGTCAAGAGACCACAATATTTACCAACTTTCCAGGGACGTAGACGGATTTCTCCACCTTTTTATCCCCAAGCCATTTTTTGACTTCTGGAAGCTCCATTGCAATTTTTACTGCCTCCTCTTCTGCAACACCCGGTGTTGCAGAGAACTTCCCACGAACCTTGCCATTGACTTGAACCACAATAGTAACGATGTCTGACACTAACTTGGTTTCATCAAATATCGGCCATGTCTCCTGATGAACAGAATTTTTATGACCGAGCGCATGCCACAACTCCTCGGCAATGTGCGGAGCAAACGGCGCGAGAAGTTTTAATAAAGCTTCGTATGCATCAAGAGGCACCTTTCCATCTTTATCCCCCAATTTGTTTTCTAAAGCATTTGTATAAACCATAAGCGCTGATACTGCTGTATTGAAATTCATATTTTCAACTTTTTCAGAAATTTCCTTTATGGTTTTATGCATTAACCATGATTTTTCTAAATCATGATGACCAACTCTATTACTTAAGCGCCAAACTTTTTCTAAAAATCTTCTTATTCCTACAATACTTTGACTGTTCCATGCAACTGATTGGTCAAATGGCCCCATAAACATTTCGTACATTCTCAGTGTATCTGCGCCGTAAGTGGCAATAATGTCGTCAGGATTAATAATATTACCCCATCTTTTAGACATTTTCCGCCCATCTTCGGCAATAATAAGACCTACATGCTGTAATTTTTTGAACGGTTCTTTAGTACTTACTACTCCGATATCATAAAGGAATTTGTGCCAAAATCTGGCATATATTAAATGCCTGGTAGCATGTTCCGCTCCACCAACATACAAATCCACCATGTTCCAATACTTCTCTCTATTTTTATCAACCAAAGCTTCATCATTCCCCGGATCCATATAACGCAAGTAATACCAAGAGGAGCCGGCCCATTGGGGCATGGTATTGCTTTCACGTCTTAAAGTTTTATCTCCGACTTTTACATTTATCCACTCTGGAATATTGGCCAAGGGAGATTCGGCCGTACCTGT
>JBBUBT010000052.1:0-6234 GCA_038058135.1 Patescibacteria group bacterium | reverse complement strand
GATCAAGCACTACCCCAGTTAAGGTTCGCGTTGAAGAAAGAAAAGAATTAGAAGCAAGAAAGGCCTCAAGCACTGCCAAGAGAATAGAAACACAGAGAAGTCTTGCAAAAAGAAAAGCCGCCAATACGGCCCGGGTGCTCTCCGCGACAGTCGAGCGCCTTGAAAAAATTATTGTTCGCCTTGAGTCAAGAATTCAGAAGGTCAAGGCTCTGGGCGGGAACACAGCTCAGACCGAAACTTACGTGGCGGAAGCCAAAAATCACCTGGGTTTGGCCAAGGGAAGCATTGCCCTCTTTGCCTCCGTCGATATCTCCGGAGACAAAGCGCAAGAAAATTTCGAAAGAGTTCGCAACGTCGCCGCTGAAGCCAAGGGGCATATTCGCGAAGCACACCGCAGTCTCATGAATGCTCTGCGCACACTAGGCGGAGTACGCTCTGAGATAAAAAAGAGCGCGACATCGACCGACGATTAGTTATCGTCAACAAAAATCAACATGGAAGAACCCAATAATCTAAACCTAGAAGAAGTGATTGAGCCGAAAGGCGGCTCGCTCGGCCCGATTCTCGCGGGTGTCGTCATCCTCGCGGTCATAATCTTCGGCGTTCTCTACTTCATGGACCAGCGCGAAGGCAGTCAAGCTTTTAACGAGGAGGTCAACGCCATTAATTCGCAAGATACTTCCGATGAGGCCGCTTCCATCGAAGCCGACCTGAATTCCACCGACATCGAAAATCTCGACGCCGAACTAAACGCTTTTTAGTTTGCGATTCGCGAGCTGTTTTATAAGAATTTTTTGCCCGGTGAAATTACCTTCCATTATCTTTTTCACCTTGCCGAGCTCGTAGCTTTCTTTATACGACCGCGCGAAGCGAAGGGCGTCATACATGTCAGCGGCCGCGACGATTTGGGCGGAATAACTTTCCGCGCGCCCTCTGAAAAGTTTTCGTAAAGAAATTTTCATCTCGAAATCATGATGAGATGCGATTATTTTGCACTCTTCAGGCGAGAGATGCTTTTTGAGTTCGGATAGGCCAAGGCGAGGATGTTCGTCAATCACAAAGCGTTCAGTAGAGTTTAAGGGGCCGGGCTTTGTAAGCAATTTCTTGTTGATTTTCGATTTGCCAAAGTCGTGCAGGAGCGCGGCTTTGCCAATAGTCATAGTTATATCGGCCGGCAAGCCGTTTTCGAGGGCTAGGTCAATGCTTAATTTGGCTACACGAAGACAGTGCTCATAAGTTTCTTTATGGTGAGATTTCAATAATTCCAGTAATTGCTGCGTTCCGGCCTCTTCCCCCAGTTCTTCATAGATAATCTTTACTTTCTCGGGATGGAGGTATTTATACATAGATTTGCCCTGTATGCACTATACGACGCAACAACAGGCAAAATCTAACAAACGAAAAGGCGCCCGGATTTCTCCAGACGCCCCTTAGGTCATCAGCACTTTGCCTTACACGACAGACGGGCAGCTTAACGCCCTTTTTCGTCAGTTACCATTAGAGACTGACGCACACTTGCTACCTCTCGGTGAGGAGCCTCGCTTCGTCGGCGGTGAGCCCGAGCTCTTCGCGAGTGAACTGCCACTCGTTGTTGAGCGTCATGAGCGCGCCGATGGCATCGCCGCTCCCATCCCGAATACGAGGACGGAGTTCGGCAACTTCCTTCTGCGCCATGACGAGCGCCTCCTTGCGGAGGTCCGCCGGCTTGACGCCGAAGTCGGTCTCGAGATCCACATCGAGGTCCTTGGCGAATCGGACGAACTGTCCGAGCGCCCAGATGTTCTGCTCGCTCCGCGCCTTGCGGAGCAGGAGCTTCGAGTCCTCGATCATGAGGCTGCGGATTTCGCCGCGCAGACTACCAACCTTGTCCGAGTTCGGCGCATCGACAATCAGCGCTTCCATGCTCGAGAGCTTGGCGAGGTCGTTTCCCACCTCGTTTGTACTGCGACGATCGCCAGGGCGCACTTCGGCGGCCCAGCCGACGCTCGTGTCGCGGTAGCCCTTGAAGCTGGCAAAGTCGCGCTCGACTTCAGCCACCATCATGTCGCTTTTGGTGAGCGTCGCCGCCTGCGCCGTCTGAACAGGGTTCTCCGTCGCTGACTTCGACTGCGTACATCCGGCGAAACCAAGAACAAGAACCAATACCAGGGCGCAGGGTGCCCAAACGAAACGGGTCATACAGCCTCCTCTTACTCCGAGGTTTCTCGGAGCGTCTGGGCACTAAATTAACATATGGATATTTGCTGTCAAGTGCTGACATGAAATACTTGATTTCACTAAAACTTTGAGATAATGTAGCCGCATGACCTACTTAATACCGACGGTCATAGAGAAGAGCCAATTCGGCGAAAGGGCCTACGATATTTACTCCCGCCTTCTTCGCGAGCGCATTATTTTTCTGGGCGGAGAGATTGACGATGACGTGGCCAATATCATCATCGCCCAGCTTCTCTTTCTCCAGTTCGAGGACCCGAAAAAAGATATTTCCCTTTACATCAATTCTCCAGGCGGTTCCGCTACTGCGACATTGGCCATGATTGATACTATGAATCACATCAAGCCTGATGTTTCCACCGTCTGCGTAGGCATGGCGGCAAGCGGCGGCGCGTGGCTCTTATCAGCTGGCGCCAAGGGCAAGCGTTTCGCGCTTCCTAACGCTGAAGTGATGATTCACCAGCCGCTTGGCGGTGCCCAGGGTCAAGCTGCCGATATCGAAATCAGGGCCAAGCAAATTTTAAAACTGCGGGAAAACCTGGTAAAAATAATGGCTAAAAATACCGGACAATCCGTGTCCCAAGTCCAGAAGGACATAGACCGCGATTTCTTCATGACCGCCGAAGAGGCCAAGAAATACGGCATCGTTGACAAAATTCTATAGAAAGCGTATTTTTAGTCTGTTCACTTAATTAAACCTGTCCCGTAGTGAGCTTTGCTCTACTACTGGGATTGAAACGTGCCTAGTGCGTAATTCCCGCCCGACCTTCCCGTCCGCCCATCCCCCTCGACTTCGCTCGGGGCAAGCCAGATGTCGTTAAAATTAGCGCTACTTTTAGCATTACTTGCCGCATCAGCCGGTATCGGCTTCGGTTATTTGCTACGCCTGTTAATCTCATTGGGCAGGAAGGGTTCGATGGAGCTAGACATCAAGCAGTTGGAGCTCCGTTCAAAGGAAGAGGCCCAGAGAGTTATTCTTGAAGCGGAGACCAAGGCGCAGGAGCTTTTAGACAAGGCCCAGCTCGAATTAAAGGAGCGGGAAAACAGATTTAAAAATATTGAGGACCGTCTTATAAAAAAAGAAGAATTCCTGGACAAGCGGCAGTCGGACCTGGATAAAGAATCCGAGAACGTAAAAGCGAAGATTCAGGAAGTACATTCTATCAAGGAGAAGATAAAAAAACTGGCCGAAGAAAGGGCACGCGAACTTTCGAAAATATCGGGCCTCTCCCCTGCCGAAGCCAAGAAAGAGCTTTTAAAAACCATTGAAAATGATTTTGAAGAGGATTTTCTAGTGCGCATGCAGAAGCTTGAAGCCCAAGGGCAAGAGCGCTTCGAAGAGCGGGCCAAAGAAATAATCTCAACTGCCATCCAAAGACTAGCAACCTCCATCTCGGGAGAAATAATGGCTACCGCGGTCACGCTTCCGTCCGATGAATTGAAAGGCAAAATTATTGGCAAGGAAGGCCGCAACATCAAGGCATTCGAGCGGGCTACCGGCGTAGAGGTAATTGTGGATGACACACCGAACTCAATCACCCTTTCCTCCTTCGACCCGGTGCGTAGGGCCGTGGCCAAGTTTGCACTCGATAATCTCATCGCCGACGGGCGCATCCAGCCGGCAAGAATCGAAGAGTTTGTTGCCAATGCCGAAGCGGAAGTGAATAAAATCATCAAGGATAAGGGTGAAGAAGCCGCTATGGAATGCGAAATATATAATCTGGACCCGAAACTTCTTTCTATCCTTGGGCGTCTGCACTTCCGCACGAGCTACAGTCAGAACGTACTTGAGCATTCAGTCGAAATGGCTCATGTCGCGGGCATGATTGCCGAAGAATTAGACGCGAATGTCCAGGTGGCCAAAGCAGGCGCACTCCTCCACGACATAGGCAAGGCCTTGGACCACGAGGTTTCAGGAACTCACGTGGAAATTGGCCGAAGAATTCTCCAGAAGTTCAATGTTTCCGAGGAGATTATCAAAGCTATGCAGGCCCACCATGGCGAGTACCCGTACGAGACGGTCGAATCAGTCATAGTTCAGACAGCAGATGCTATCTCTGGCAGCCGCCCTGGGGCTCGCCGAGACAACCTGGAGCATTATCTTAAGCGCCTAAGCGACCTTGAGGCCATAGCCACTTCATTCGAGGGGGTGGAGAAGGCCTATGCCCTAGCCGCCGGCCGGGAAATCAGGGTTTTCGTCCTGCCGGAGAAAATTTCCGACCTGGAGGCCAAGAAAATGGCCAGGGATATAGCTATTCGCGTGGAGAAAGAGCTTCGCTACCCGGGAGAAATCAAAGTTAATGTCATACGGGAAGCAAGAAGTGTAGAGTTTGCAAGGTAAAAAGCCTACTTGCCCCGAGGATATCGAGGGGTATAATTGATTATTATCAATAATTAGCCCCGACGCACGAAGTGGTCGGGGTCCCGATTGAAACATCGGGACTAGATAATGAATAAAGTAGATATAGCAAACGCGGTACATCAGAAGCTTGGCGGCACCAAGGTGCAGGCGGAGGAGGTCGTAGACATTGTCATCGACTCCATCGTTTCCACTTTGAAAAATGGCGGCGAAGTCTCGATTGCTGGCCTCGGCATCTTCTCGACCAAGACGCGAGCGGCCAGGCAGGCAAGGAATCCCCGCACCGGCGCATCCATCTCCGTACCCTCGATGCGCGTGCCCAAGTTCCGCCCGGCCAAAGGTCTTAAGGAGGCGGTCAAGTAATTTCAAAAATAAGTTAGTTTCCTTATCCTCGCGATAATTTGCCGGCGCAAATTTCGCTCTCTCAGCCCGTCGGCCTGCGAGAGGATAGACAAACTAACTTATTTTTGTTTATAAAACTATCGCACCTTGTATTCCTCGCGGATTTTTGAGATTTCTTTTTCTTCTTCGGTTTCGTTTTTGGTTCTCGCATCTTTTCCGAGCTTGGAAAGTTCGTCAGGCGTGAGAGCATGTAACTCTACGACCTTCTTTTCTAGATAATCGTGTGCGTTTAACTTCGGGTCTTCCAAAACTTCAGAAAGCAATATTTCCAAGATGAAACCGATGTGCGGACCGGGATTCGTTTTCGTCAACTTCATAATATCCTCGCCGTTTACGGCGAGCTGTTTGACCGAAATCGGACTCCTTAAGACTTCTTCTATCATGGATTTGTATTTGCGGAGGCGGTAAGGAGTCTCTTTCGGTCTTCCGGTGCCGATGCGGTCGGCGGTGCGCACAGACATCAAGTCCCAGACGAGCTCCGGCGTGACGTTTCTTACCATTCTTCGCACCGCGGAGAGCGAAATCTGCTCTGTGTCGGAGAAGAACATGTGCCAGCGCACCAATTTTACCGTTTTGTCCGCAACTTCTTTCGGGAAGTGGAGGTCTTCGAGCACTTTTCTCGCTATGCGGGCGCCTACAACCTCGTGTCCATAAAACGTCCATTGCTCGTTCTTCCAGGTTTTGGTATGAGGCTTGGCAATATCGTGGAAAAGAGCGGCTAAACGCACGTGAAGCGGGAATTTCTTCGCAGCGGCATGATTAAGCGAACGCAGGAGGTGCTCCCAGACCGTGTACGCGTGCGCCTTGTTCTGTTCTACCCCTATACCCTTCTCGAATTCAGGTGAAATATATGTGAGAAGGCCAAGTCGCGCGGCCATATCGAGAGCAATAGCCGGATTGTCTGACATGATTATTTTCATGAACTCGTCGCGAATGCGCTCTTTGGAAATTTTCTCCAGAAGATTGGCACTCTCCCCTATCGCTGATTGCGTATCGTGGTCCAAGGCAAAACTCAATTCACTCGCGAGCCGGACAGCACGCAACATGCGGAGAGCATCTTCACCAAATCTTTCTTCCGGTTTTCCTACCGTTCTTATAATTTTTTTCTCGATATCTTTTATTCCATCGAATAAATCTATGAGTTCTTCCTTCTCAACATCGTATGCCAGGGCGTTTATGGTGAAGTCACGGCGGGCTAAATCTTCTTGAACACTGTTGCCCCAGACAATGCTGTCTGGATGACGCGCGTCCGAATATCC
>JBBUBT010000051.1:0-1176 GCA_038058135.1 Patescibacteria group bacterium | reverse complement strand
AAAGAACCGCTCCGCCAGATTGCGAATAATGCCGGCATTGATGCGGCGGTCGCGATAAATGAGGTGCTCAAGGGCCAGACGAATTCCGGCTACAACGCCTTGGCCAATATTTTCGTACCAGACATGTTCGAGGCGGGCATTATCGACCCGGTCAAGGTCACCCGCGTCGCGCTCGAGAACGCCGCTTCCGCCGTGGCTATTCTCCTGACCACCGAAGTGGCCATCGCCGACGAGCCGGAGAAAGACAAGGCTTCCCAGCATAATCATCCTGAGTTAGACTATTAATATGAATATGAAAAAAACTTTAATTGCGATTCTCGCGGTTTTAGCGGTACTGGTGGTTTGGGGATGGGGCGGTTACAACAATTTAATAACGTTGAATGAGAATGCCGACGCGCAGTGGGCGAAAGTAGAGACGCAATATCAAAGGCGTTTCGACCTCATACCGAACCTTGTCGCTTCCGTAAAAGCTATTTTAAATCAGGAGCAAGCAGTCTTCGGTGAAATTGCCGATGCCCGCACGCGATACGCCGGCGCCGAGAATTCAGATGAGAAAGCCGCCGCGGCAAGCCAGGTAGAAAGCGCTTTTGGCCGTCTCCTGGCTATTGTCGAAAATTATCCTCAACTTCAATCTTCCAACAACGTCCGCGACCTCATGGCCCAGCTTGAAGGTGCGGAAAATCGCGTTTCCGTCGAGCGCACCCGCTTCAACGACGTGGTTCGCGACTACAATGCCACTATCAAACGCTTCCCGACAAACATGCTTGCCGCCGTGACCGGATTCCGCACTCGCTTCTACTTTGAAGCGTCGACTGGCGCCGAGAATGCCCCTCAAGTAAATTTTGAGTAATGCTTCCGCTGCTTATAGCAGTCGCAACTCTGTCTCCCATCGGGCACGTAAATGATTTTGCCCACCTTCTTCAATCTGAAACGGTAAGTCGATTGGAGACGACGCTTAGAAACTTCGAAGTTCAAACCGGCGCGGAAATCGCACTTGTCACCATAGACACTCACGGCCCGGATGAGACCATAGAGACTTACGCAGTGAAGCTTTTTGAAAAGTGGGGGATAGGGAAGGAGAAAGAAGATAATGGTCTGCTCTTGCTTATCGCGAAGGATGACAGAGAAATGCGCATAGAGGTTGGCTATGGTTTAGAGCCGGTAATAACCGACATC
>JBBUBT010000050.1:0-2443 GCA_038058135.1 Patescibacteria group bacterium | reverse complement strand
ACGTACCCGCTCATCCTGCCTCTCTTCGTCGAAAACAACCATGCATTTATTGTACCGCAAAAAAGCCAAATTTAGGGCCAAATTTAGTCCTTGACTTTATGTTGTCGCCTATGGTATAATTTAAAAAGACGAACTTCCAGGAGGATTTAGATGAAGAGGATCATTCTTGCACTTCTGGTGCTGGCGATAGTGGCATGCCGTGAGAAACAGTACACCATCTACAACGGTTGTTACGGCACATGGGCCGAAGTTTATCGCGGGAATAACGACAAGCTGGTTTCTCGCGTAGATTTCGGTCACGTAGCGCCGGTCGAGGTTAGGGCCTGGGCTGGAACGAGCCTCAACTTCATCGCCGTCGTCCACGAGCTTGGCACCGGCCGAGTCGTAGGACATGCTCAAAGCTGGGTGACCATACCTCGAAGCTCAACCAGTTGGGGCGCTGTTGGTCCAGACGATATTTATATTTGGGCCATCACCCACCTCTACGATTCAAACTGGGACTGCCGGCCGAGATAGCTCATAGAGCCAAGGGCGGGGACGAAAGTTCCCGCCCCTTTCTTATGTATAATACGGGCATGATAAATCTCTCTCCGGAACAACTTGTAGATTCCGTCGCTTTAGGTAATCAAGCCACTGTAATTGCTCTACAAGGAGATTTGGGTGCGGGCAAAACGACATTTGCCCAGGAAGTAGGTAAAATTTTGGGTGTAAGGGAAAATATGCACAGTCCCACTTTTGTCATAATGAAAGTATATGAAGTAGACTTTAAGGGTTTTAAAAATTTAATTCACATCGATGCTTATAGGATTGAGAAAGAAGGGGAACTCTTGCATCTGGGATGGAACGAAATTATTAAAGAGCCCGAAAATCTGGTGCTTATCGAGTGGCCGGAAAATGTCCCGGGCTTAATTCCCAAGAACGCGATAAAAATACTTTTCAAGCACGTGGACGAAAACACGCGGGAAATAATGTATGAAAGCTAAGAAGCCAAAAAGCCAAAAAGCCAAAAAGCTCGTATTACTCGATTCGCACGCCATTATTCACCGCGCCTATCACGCCCTGCCGGAGTTTACCGCCTCAGCTACCGGCGAGCCGACGGGCGCTCTTTATGGCCTGGTGGCGATGCTCATTAAGATGGTCCAAGAGCTTAAGCCTGACTATATTGTGGCGGCTTTCGACCTATCGGGGCCCACTTTTCGCCATGAGGCCGCCCAAAGTTACAAAGCTGGCAGGCCGGAGAATGATGAGAATTTAGAAATTCAATTGAAGCGCTCTCTGGATATTTTTGAGGCGTTTGGAATACCGGTTTATTCCCACGAAGGATTTGAGGCAGACGATATAATTGGCACTATCGTGGAAAAAATGAAAATTGAAAATTCTAAATTGGAAATTATTATTGCTTCAGGAGACATGGATACCATGCAACTGGTAGATGACAAGAAAGTACAGGTCTACACTTTAAAAAAGGGCATTAATGACACCATTCTCTATGACGAGAAAAAGGTTAGCGAGAGATTCGGTTTTCCGCCCGATAAATTGATTGATTACAAAGGACTTCGCGGCGACCCGTCCGACAACATTATCGGAGTGAAGGGGGTGGGAGAAAAGACTGCTACCGAATTAATACAAAAATACGGTACCGTAGAAGAAATATATAAAACTCTGAAGAAGAATAAAACTGATATTTCAGAGAGAATGAAGCAAATTCTCTTGGAGAACGAAGAGGAAGCGTTATTTTCCAAAGCTTTAGCCACCATCCGCACCGACGCCCCGATAAATTTCAAACTGCCTCCTGAGTGGGCTCCAAATTTTAATTTAGAAAAAGTTCTTGAGTTGTTTAAAACGCTCGGCTTCAGAACCTTGAGCGAGCGGGTCAAACAGATGGCGAAGAAACTAAACCCTGATTTTGAACAAAAAGCCGCGCTACCCCAAAGTCAGGGTCTCTTTGAAGCTACTCAAACTAATGAAGCTAAGGAGCTCTCTTTAATGCTCTGGGTTATTGATTCCAATATCACGGCACCTACCCTCGAAGATATTTTCAATTTTACCAAAACTAACGATATTAAAAAGGCGAGGAAATATTTGGAAGAAGAGATGGATAAGAGGAAGGTAAAAAGTGTGTTTGAGAAAATCGAAAAGCCACTTACGCCCGTAGTCGAGAAGATGAATGAAACCGGAGTAAAAATAGATAAAAAAGTTTTGAAAAACTTATCCCAGACTTATCACAAAGAATTAAATAGGTTAGAGAAAGCTATTTGGAAGAAGGCGGGAGAAGAATTCAACATTAATTCTCCCAAGGTACTCTCGGAAATCCTTTTTAGTAAATTAGGTCTTGCGGACAAGAGGCAGAAGAAAACTCCGGGCGGGGCGCTCTCGACCAAAGAATCTGAGCTTGAAAAGCTGCGCGAAAAAAGCCCGATAATTGCCCATATTCTAGACTACC
>JBBUBT010000049.1:5279-17696 GCA_038058135.1 Patescibacteria group bacterium | reverse complement strand
TATTTATCGTAAGAAAAGTCCACGTCTCGGTGGAGCCGCTTGTGCCCGCCGCCCTTGTGCCTCGTGGTAATGCGACCGGTGTTATTACGTCCTATGCCGCGAGAGAAGCCCTTAGTCAGAGACTTCTCCGGCTCATTCGTAGTAATAAACTGGCGGTAGTTTATGCCGGACATGCCTCGGCGGGACTTGGTTGTGGGTTTGTAGTGTTTCATTTAAATAAGTTCGATCTTGTCTCCCTTCTTTAGGTAGACATATGCTTTTTTACCGCCACTTTTTACTCCCCTCTTCCCCCGGATAAATACTTTCTTAGCCGGAATATTGGCCACCCGGACTTTCACTGGCATCACTTTGTAAGATTCGTGCACAGATTGAGCGATGGAGTGCTTGGTGGCATCTTTGCTTACTTCGAAGACGTAAACCCCCGCTTTATCCGCGCTCAAAGCCGCTTTCTCGGTGATACGAGGGCCCAGAAGCACATTATTCGGCTTGAGATTAAGATTTGCCATGAAGTTTTGGAATCAGTTTAAGAGACGCTTCCGGATTTTCTAAAATCAAATATTTATATTTGAGAAGCGTTAATGGGTCTAGGTTTCTTGCTTCCAAGACTAGAACATTGCCGAGATTTCTGAAGGCGCGCTCAGTCTCCTTGTTTTTACCGGAGAGAGCGATGGCAGTAGCATTATTTCTTTTGGTAAAGACATTTTCAAATCCCTTAACGCCAGAGAGAGAACTGAGGGCAGATATGGCTCGCTTGGTCTTCGGCTCTTTGAGTGTAAGGGAATCGATAAACATCACTTCCCCTTCGCGGTACTTCTGGGCAAGAAGCGTATGAAGGGCCTTGGCGCGCATATTTTTGGTAACAGTGCGTTCATAGCTCTTTTCCTTTCTCGGGCCGTGGGTGACGCCACCACCAATCCAGAGCGGTGAACGGATAGAACCATGACGGGCTCTTCCCGTTCCCTTCTGCTGCCACGGCTTCTTGCCTCCGCCCCGCACCTCTCCCCTATTTTTGGTATGAGCAACCGGCTTTCTCTTCGAAGACATGAGTGAGTCGGCCACCTGCTTTACCAAGTCGGCATTCCAGCGCACGCCGAAGACATTCTCAGGGAGTTTAATTTCCCCCGCCTTCTTTCCCTCTACGCTGTAGACTGCGGCGTCCATCCCGTTAGAAGTCAGACTTGTTTTTAACAAGTCTGCAGAAATCTTTGATTTCTTACTTCTAATGGGATCCATATTACTTTTTTATCTCCAAAAGAGAGCCGCGGCGGCCGGGAAGCGCTCCTCTGATGAAGATTTCTTTCGTCTCAGGCAAGACCTTAACGACCTCAAGATTTTTTACCGTTACCTTCTCTCCGCCCATGCGGCCAGCCATGCGCATGCCTTTCACCACTCGTCCGCCGGCTCGGCCGCCACCGCCGATAGAACCCGCTTCGCGCTCTGAATGCTTCTGGCCATGCGAGCGCTTGCCTCCTTTGAAGCCGTGGCGCTTGACCACGCCCTGGAAGCCCTTGCCCTTTGAGATGCCGGAAACCCTCACCAAATCCCCTTCTTTAAAGGTCAGACCTTGGGAATCAGTACTTAAGGTCTGACCTTTAGTTTCAACAGGCATGACCATAGTCACAGGGATGGCTTCCCCGGACTCGATAAAGATTTGGGTCATGTTCACTTTCTTTACTTTCATATCAATTTCACATCAATGTTTACACCCGAAGGCAGTGACATATTGGTCAGGGCCTCGATAACCTTGCCGGAAGGATTCACTATATCGATGAGGCGCTTATGGATTCGCATCTCGAACTGTTCTCGCGCATTCTTGTATACGAACGCCGCGCGGTTCACCGTATAGATTTTCTTCTCCGTCGGTAAGGGTATCGGCCCTTCCACCTTGGCGTCATAGCGAAGGGCAGTGTCGATAATCTGCTTGACCGAGAGGTCGAGAATCTTCGACTCGTAAGCCCTGACGCGGATGCGCAGTCTGGAAGTAGCTTCTTCTTGAGCAGAAGCTTTCTTGGCGGAAACTTTTTTCACCCCGCCCTTGGCAGTTTTTTTAGCTGGAACCGCCTTTTTAGCCATTTATTTAATGACTTTAGTTACGACACCGGCGCCCACAGTCTTACCGCCTTCGCGGATGGCAAAGCGCTGTTGCTCCTCGAGAGCGACAGGGGCGACTAATTTCACCGCGAAGGTGGCTGTGTCGCCGGGCATAACCATCTCAACACCTTCGTTTAAGGTCACCTCGCCGGTAACGTCCGTAGTGCGGATGTAGAACTGCGGCTTGTAGCCGGTGAAGAACGGCGTGTGCCGCCCGCCCTCTTCCTTCTTAAGGATGTAGACTTCGGCCGTAAAGTCAGTGTGAGGAGTGACGGAACCGGGCTTCGAGAGCACCTGGCCGCGATGAAGGTCTTCCTTCTTGGTGCCGCGGAGGAGTACGCCCGCGTTGTCTCCCGCCTCGCCCCGGTCGAGCGACTTGTTGAACATCTCGATGCCGGTGACGGTAGTCTTGGCGGTATCCTTGATGCCGACAATTTCTACTTCCTCGCCCACCTTAACAACTCCTCTCTCGATGCGGCCGGTTACTACCGTACCGCGGCCTTCAATAGAGAAGAT
Source organism: Patescibacteria group bacterium (assembly GCA_038058135.1). Lineage (GTDB taxonomy): Bacteria > Patescibacteriota > Minisyncoccia > Phycocordibacterales > Zambryskibacteraceae > UBA5004. The sequence goes on along the minus strand of JBBUBT010000049.1, from coordinate 15,089 downwards.
GTCCTCGATAGGCATAAGGAATGGCTTGTCTAATTCGCGAACCGGCTGAGGAATGTAGGAATCAAGAGTGTTAACGAGTTCCATAACTTTAAGAGCCCACTCGTCGCCCATATCCTTAGCTTCAAGAGCTTTGAGGCCTGAACCGCGGATGATAGGGGCCTTCTCGTCGTAATTGTATTTCTTCAGAAGGTCGCGCACTTCCTCTTCCACGAGATCGATAAGTTCCTTGTCCGGAACCATATCGCACTTGTTGAGGAATACCACGATGTGAGGCACGCCAACTTGCTTGGCCAGGAGGATGTGCTCGCGGGTCTGAGGCATCACGCCGTCAGTCGCCGCTACCACGAGAACCGCGCCGTCCATCTGAGCGGCGCCGGTAATCATGTTCTTGATGTAGTCGGCGTGTCCTGGAGCGTCCACGTGGGCATAGTGTCTGTTGGGAGTCCAGTACTCCGAATGGTGGAGGGCGATGGTAATGCCTCGCTCCCTCTCTTCCGGAGCGCTGTCAATTCTGTCAATCGTCTCAACCTTGGCCCCATAGCCCTTGTCCTTGTTCATATCAAGAACGTGGAGAATGGAGGCGGTGAGCGTAGTCTTGCCGTGGTCAACGTGGCCGATGGTGCCGACGTTCACGTGCGGCTTGGAACGATCAAATTCTGCCATTGTAATTAATTTAGAATTAATAATTTAGAATTTCCAATGAAAATTGATTGAAAATTTTAAATTGAAAATTGATAATTTCGCTTCCCGAAACAAAGAAAGCGCGCGAGAACCATTGCTTTCTTAGGTCCAGAATGCGCGCGTAATCATACAATCCTCGTATTGAGAGAATCTCAAAGAGCATCGCACGATTAACACGTAAGCGCCATATTATACAAAGGGCCTATAAATGTAAAGGGCGGCGCGTTTTTCTTATAACGCGCCGCCCTGGTGCCTTTAAAAAGACTGATATGGAATACTTGCTCCCTGGGTGAATGTTCTTCGCCCCATCCAGGAGATTGGCCAGGTTAGCACTCAAGATCCATACCTTCTTTTACCATCATATACCTAATCTATTAAAAAGTCAAGGGTTCTGAGATAAAATCCTTATTTTGAGCCATATTTTGCAAATTTCTAAGCTATTTGTCGTGTTCTGCCACTTTTTTTTCTCTTACCTAAAAACTTTTTATCAAAAAGATTAGTTAGTTGTGTTGATGCGAACAAAACTTCTATGCCGAGAACTTTTCCGTTTTTATCATAATCTACCAATATTGAGTCTGATTTTTCTTCAGTCCAAGCCACCTTTCGCTTTGGAACTAAAGCAAAATATGCCGCATCTGCTTGTTTGTCATAAGTGATATTCATTGCTTTTTCTTAAGATAATATGCTGTGAAGACTATAAACGTACTTACAGATACATACTTTCCGACCACCTGTAGCGTTCTGTCTTCAAACTTTCTTTGATACCTAATGCTACCATTTTTGCCCGGTCGAGACAATAACGGCTTTACAATAGTTAATCTGATTTTTTCCAAATCAAGAGTACGGTCGTAAAGCCTGAATTTTAGATGATTAGTAAGTATAACTTTCACTTACCAAATTATATTCTATTTTCCGCCTGTTCTCGCCTCAATAATTGTAGTAGCTACGTTCTGGGGAACAACGGCGTAGTGGTCGAACTCCATTGTTGAAGAACCGCGGCCTTCGGTCATAGAGCGCAGTGATGTAACGTAGCCAAACATCTCGGAGAGAGGCACTTTGGCTCGAACCACTTTCAAGTCTCCCCTATCCTCCATAGCTTCTATCTGTCCGCGCTTGCCGGAGAGATTGCCGGTAATGTCGCCCATAAATTTCTCGGGCACGACCACTTCCACCTTCATAATCGGTTCAAGAATAACCGGTTTAGCGCGCTTGGCCGCTTCTTGGAAGGCTTGCGAAGCGGCAATTTTATAAGCGATTTCCGAAGAGTCGACATCATGATAAGAACCGTAGTTAAGTTCGGCAGAAATGTCGACCATCTTATAACCGGCAAGAATGCCGCGGTCCATGGCCTCCCTAATTCCCTTTTCAACAGCGGGAATAAATTCTTGCGGGATAACTCCACCCTTAATAGCATCTATAAATTCAAATCCCGGCTCTCGATGAGCGTTCTTCGGCACTTTTTCTTCCGGATCGTAGTGCGGCAAGGGCTTAATCTTGATTTTGACATGGCCGTACTGACCCTTGCCTCCCGTCTGCTTGATATATTTGTTCTCTACTTCCGCTTCACCGGTGATTGTCTCCTTATAAGCCACTTGTGGCTTGCCAACATTGGCCTCGACGGAAAATTCCCTTTTCATACGGTCGACGATAATTTCCAAATGAAGCTCGCCCATGCCCATGATAACCGTTTCGCCCGTTTCCTGGTCCGATTTAATTTTAAAAGTCGGGTCTTCGTCGGAGAGGCGCTTCAAGGCCATGCCCATTTTCTCCTGATCGGCTTTAGTCTTCGGTTCGATGCGAAGGGAAATAACCGGTTCCGGGAAGGTAATTGTGTCGAGAACTATCGGATTGTCTTCATCGCAGAAGGTATGAGAAGTTTTGGCTTCTTTGAGGCCGACGGCGGCCGCTATTTCTCCAGCAAAAACCTTTTTTACTTCCTCACGCTGATTGGCCTGCAGACGGACGATGCGGCCCAGGCGCTCCTTGGTTTGAGTAGTGGCATTGTATAGATAAGTGCCGCTTTCTATGGTACCGGAATAGACGCGGAAGAAGGTCAGTTGTCCCACGAAGGGGTCGGCCTGTAGCTTGAAGGCGAGTGCAGAGAAAGGTTCTTCGTCAGAGGCATGACGTATTACCTCTTCCCCATTTCTTGGGTCAATGCCCTTGATAGGCGGAATATCGAGAGGAGAAGGCAGGTAGTCGACGACGGCATCAAGAACTAGTTGCACTCCTTTGTTCTTCAGAGCCGAGCCGGCAAAGACGGGAAAAACTTTGTTTTCTATCACGGCCTGGCGCAAAACTTTCTTGAGATCCGCAAAAGCCACTTCTTGGCCATTGAGATATTGATGCATGAGGGTCTCGTCATTTTCGACGATTCTTTCAACTAATTCACCGCGAAATCTTAGAGCATCTTCATGAAGATGCTCTGGAATTTCTTTCTCCACCACTTTGTCGCCCATCTCGCCCTCAAAGTAATAGGCCTTCATCTTCAAAAGGTCGACAACTCCTTCATGCTTATCTTCCTCGCCTATCGGAATTTGCATCCGAATAGCTTTTTTCGAAAGACGATTAAGAATTGAAGCGTACGAACGCTCGAATGAGGCGCCGGTGCGGTCCAATTTATTGATAAAGCAGACGCGCGGCACTTGCGCCTCTTCCGCGTAGCGCCAGTTGGTCTCGGATTGCGGTTCAACACCGGCTACGCCATCGAAGACGACCACCGCTCCATCCAAAACTCTTAAAGAACGCTTGACCTCAACGGTAAAGTCGATGTGCCCGGGCGTATCGATGATGTTGAAACGATGATTATTCCAGAAACAAGTGATGGCGGCCGCGGTAATGGTGATACCTCTCTCCCTTTCCTGCTCCATCCAGTCCGTAGTGGTGTCTCCTTCATGCACCTCTCCTATCTTGTGTTGCGAGCCGGTATAGAAAAGCACGCGCTCGGAAGTCGTTGTCTTACCAGCGTCAATATGCGCGATAATGCCGAAGTTACGGACTTTTTCTAATGGGTAATCCCGTTGCATAAAATAAAATGCGCTTATGCGCTTCAAAACTATATATCAAAAGCCCCACTGTTGCAATTCAATATTTTATTCTACAAGCGCAGGATAAACCAAGCCGCTAGAATGCCTAGGCCCGAGAGAGACCATACCCAGTGGCGAATAAACGGGTTCAGGAAGTTTGATACACCTGTATCTTCGGTATTGGCGCCCAGCACCTGACTTTTAACCTTTGAGATAGCTGAATCCTTATATGCTCCGAGTGTTTTACCTATTGAACTTGCCACGCCGCTTATCAATCTTTCGGTATCAAGAACGATTTCGCCTGGAATTTCTTTAATTCTATTAGTGATATGATCGGCGACTATTTCCGGAATACTCACGTCTTTGCTCGGAGCAAGAACCTGCTGGCAGATGGCGGGAAGCAATTCTTCGGCTTGCGCGGTGGCAGGCAAATATATTGTAAAGAGAATCGCTAAAACAAGAACGGCTTTCGCCATTCTTTTATGATAACACCATTACCAGGCGAAATGGGCGAAGGCCTTGTTGGCTTCGGCCATCTTGTGAGTATTTTCGCGCTTGCGGACCGCATCACCTTCATTTTTTGAAGCGGCGATAATTTCTTCCGCCAGTTTCTCCGCCATCGCTTTGCCTTTCTTGGCTCGGGCGGCGTCGATAATCCACTTCATGGAGAGAAATTGGCGGCGTTCTGGGCGCACTTCGCGCGGAATCTGGTAGTTGGCTCCGCCAACGCGGCGCGAACGCACTTCCATTGTCGGTCCGGTGTTCTTGAGTGCCGCTTCAAACACTTCGAGCGGGTTGGGGTTCTTGGTCTTTTCCTTCACTTCTTCTAGCGCCTGGTAGACAACCTTCCTCGCAATGCTTTTCTTACCGCGCTCCATTACGTAATTTACAAATTTAGTGACCTTCTCCGAGTCATAGAGATAGTCCGGTTGTATCTTCGGCTTGGCCTTGAGTTTCCTTCGCATTTATTTAGATTTCGGCTTCTTGGCGCCGTATTGGCTTCTCGACTGACGCCTGTTTTCCACTCCCGTGGCATCCAGAACGCCGCGCACGATGGAGTATCGGAGACCTACGTCTTTAACACGGCCTCCTCGGAGCAAAACCACCGAGTGTTCTTGCAAATTGTGGCCAATGCCCGGGATATAAGCCGTCACTTCCAGACCATTCGTCAGGCGGACACGAGCGATTTTCCGGATAGCGGAGTTCGGCTTCTTGGGAGTCTTGGTAGTGACCTTGGTGGCTACCCCGCGCTTGAATGGGGCGTTGAAGAAGACCGGACGGTTCTTAAGAGTATTGAAAGCGCGCGTCAAGGCGACCGACTTGGATTTTCGGGCGATTTTCTTCCTTTTGCGCCTGATTAGCTGGTTGATGGTCGACATTAAAAATCCCCTCAACGGGAGGCTCACACTATACTAAACTGGGCCTAAATTGCAATACCGGTAATCAGCCGAAAGATGAAATAAACCAAGGGAGAAACAAATTGCCAGAGAAAGAAGATGAAAAAGATTATGAGCATGAGGCCGTATTTGTCGAAAAAGGACCTCATTTGAAAGAGTTTGTTCGGAAAGAGAGCGAATAACAGCTTAGAACCGTCGAGAGGAGGGACAGGCATCAGGTTGAAGACGGCCAAAATGATATTGATAAGAATGATGACCGAGGTAATTTGAACAAAAGCCAGGCCGGATGCGACGCCAGTACGCAATAAGAGGCCGAAAATAACTGCGATAGTGATATTAGAGAGCGGACCGGCGCCGGCCACTATCGCCTCAGACCAACGGCCCGGACGAAGATTATAAGGATTATACGGCACCGGCTTCGCCCAGCCGATGATGAAGCCGCCTAAAAGATAGGAAATCGCGGGAATGAGAAGCGAACCTGTGATATCCAGATGTTTTAAGGGGTTAAGAGTGAGCCGGCCTTGATACCTGGCTGTCTCGTCTCCCAAAAGACTTGCCGCATAACCGTGGGAGACCTCGTGCATCACTATGGACATGATAAGAATTAGGATTTGAAATATAAAGTCCATGGTGCTAGTATATCGCAATTATGGCTAAAGTCTGCCCGATATTAAAGAAGGGTTCGAGGATAGGTGGAGGTTACTCCAACCGGACTCGTGCTACCCAATTCAACCCGACCGGAAACGTCAGAAAGTATGTCAATTTCCAAAAAAAGCGCATTTATGTCCCGGAATTGAAGAAGACCATCACCCTCACCCTCTCCACCCGTGCCATTAAGACCATCTCCAAACGCGGCGCCCACTCGGTCTTAAAGAAAGCGGGAATTATATAAAAAACGAACCGCCAGGAATTACTTGGGGCTTTGTGTACAAGGAGGCATGGCCTCCACCCCAATCCTGGCGGCGACTTACATTGTTGCGAATCGAAGCAGTCTCACTTCGATCCTTTGTTTGGAGAAACTAATCCCCCATGACGACCTCCATTTGTGCTTGGACTAGGCGCCGACCACTCTTCCTCCAATACGATGTGCGCCCCGCAGAGCCCCACTAGGAATTGCTCGAGCTACGTGTCGCCAAATCCAAACAAACTCATTATATCACTTATTTAAATTCAAGCACCCTACCATCGGTTTCGAATTTGATGGTACAAAATTATTCAGTATTTAATACGTTATCTGTTCACGGTCGGAAATATATAACGTATGTAGAATATTCAAAAATAATCAAATTAGGTTGAAATGCTCTCGCAAATATTTATCACTCTCAAGCTCCTCAACAATTAAATATAGAAGATCCTTCCCTACTCCGAAATCTGTTTTTAAAAGCGCTATGATATCTTCGCAGTCGTAGGGATAGACCCAAACGCTATCTTGTAAGCGATAAAGCCCGGCCTTATTAAAAAGATGTCTTATCTGGTCTCTTACTCTCCTTTTCTTTTCTGGAATGTCAAAAATAATCACGCGCCATTTTCTATCCCACCTTTTTGGTCTATTAAACTTAAAATCAGAAAATTCCCACAAGCGCAATTGTTCTTGGCCAAGCGGCGTAAGTTCGTAAAATTTACCGTTAAATTTCATCCACCCCTTCTTAACCATTTTACTTGCCGACGAGCTGGTATATTCTCTTTGTCTTCTGTTTGGAATTAAGCCCAGCTTTCCCATGGCTCCCAGAACATTCGGCGCAAGCAATCCAACAGCTAAAACACCTGCCCCTGCGACAGTAGCCAAAATAACATGCTGAAGATTCTTCTTTTTGCTTCTTTTCCTGCTTTTTTCTTCTAATTTACCCATACGCTACTTGTTCCCTATAGGGAAAGTATAACGTATATAAGATTATAGGTATCCACAGCAAACACGGAACTTATAGCGTACCCAAGAAAGCGGGGGTTATTTAAAACTCTCCGATAAAACCGATTTCTGGTTCAAGTTTGTAGCCAGTTTCTTTTAAAACTGTTTCCTGGACCAGATTTATAAGCGCTCTCACATCTCTGGCGGTAGCGTTACCTAAATTTACAATATAGTTCGCGTGCTTTTCAGAAATTTTCGCTCCACCAATTTGTTTTCCCTTAAGTCCACATTTTTCTATCAAGCGGCCAGCTCCAACCCCCTCTATTTTCTTCAATACTGAACCGCAGGATGGAAATTCGTGTAATTGCGGCTGTTTTTCATTTCTCCATCTTAGGTTTTCTTCTATCTGTTTCTGAATAAATTTTCTCTCTTTCTTCTCGAGCTCAAAAGTGATTTCGAGGACTATAATATCCTTGTCGTGATGAAGAATGCTGTCGTCGTAGCTGAATTTAAAATATCCTTTCTCGACTCTTTTCTCCTCTCTCTTTTCTAAAACTAACCCCTCTTTCACAATCGATTCTATAAAGTAAGTGCTTTGCCTATCTGGCGAGAGGAAGTGCAAATTCTGCCTGATGGCACCACCAACAGAGCTAGGGATACCAGCAAAATGCTCCAAACCAGAAAGACCCATGTCCAAAGACGAATTAATTAAATCAGCAATTAGAGCCCCGCTTTCCGCTATAAGAAGATTATTTTCGAACCTAAAATTATTAGAATTATTATGAATCACTACTCCCCTGAAACCCTTATCGCTAACTAAAATATTTGCTCCGCTTCCTAGTACAAAGAAGGGGGAATTATTTTTACGCGCCTCTAAAATAGCTTGGGTGAGCTCTTCTTTAGTATTCGCTGTAGTGAAATAATCGGCCTCGCCACCTATTTGATAAGTCGTATACGGAGCCAGCAGAACATCTTTTCTGAGATTTTTTAAGTTCATTTTACTTTTAGAGTTTCCCCGTCAGTTTCGAATTTGATAGTACCGAGTTCGGCGGTGCTGACGATTTTGGCGCCGATTTTGGAGAGAATTTGCAAAACTTCTTTGTGTGGATGGCCGTAGGAATTGTCTTTACCGGCGGAGATGACGGCGTAATCCGGTGAGACGGCTTCAGCGTAAGCAAGCGAGGTAGAAGTGCGCGAACCGTGATGTCCAGCTTTCAAAACATCTGAATCAAGAATGTTTTTGCCCAGCCCAAGCAGAATATTTTCCGCCTTCTTGGTCGAATCGCCCGTGAGAAGGAAGGAGCTCTCGCCATATTCGAGCTTCGCCACTATCGATGCATCGTTTGTGCCCCATTTCGAAATATCCCGATTCGGGAAAAGGAAAGTGAGCTTCACCCCGTCGCCGAAATTTATAACCATTCCCCTCCTTGCAAGAATTTTGGGAATTTTCTTCTCATTTATTCTTTTTTTAAGTTCATCATCCACTTTATTCGATGACTCAACTCCCGGTTCGAAGAAAACTCCGACATCATAACGGCTGATTACTTCCGGCAGACCGCCGATGTGGTCGGCGTCCGGATGCGACTCTATCATGACGTCGATACTTTTATCTCCGAAAGGCATAATTTTGCCGAGTTCAGTGAGAATTTTTTTATTGCGGCCGCCGTCGAGTATTAGTTGTTTATGGCTCGGCGTGTCTATGAATATAGCGTCGCCTTGGCCAATGTCGAGAAAATAGACTTTGAGCGGTCCAACTCTATGTTGGTATATCGCAAACCAAACGACTATATTAACGAGGAGAAGAACCGCAAGGAGAGATTCGCGCCAGTATCCTTTAATTGTATAATTACGATATGAAAACATTTGAAGAGAAGAAGTTCAATATACCTAAGCTTAAGGGAATAAGTGAGAAAAACATAGAGGAGCATTTGAAGCTCTACTCCGGCTACGTTAAGAATGCCAACATCATATTGGCGAAGATAGACGAGTATTCCGCGGATACAAGCCCTGTGGTAGGAGCCGGAGAAGAGCATGCTTATGCCCTAGGCGAGATCCGTCGCCGCTTCTCTTTCGAATTCAACGGCATGAGAAATCACGAAATTTATTTCAAACACTTTGAAGGCGGTTCGACTACGCTCACCACAAGCGGCCCTTTAGCAAAAGTGATTACTGAAGAATGGCCGTCTTATGAAGCGTGGCTTAAGCGGTTTAAGAATATGGCGATGACCAGAGGAATCGGGTGGGCTATGGTCGTATATGACCCAAACTCGAAGCGTATTTTGAATAATTGGGTGGATGAACAGCATTTGGGCCAATTATCCAGCTGTATTCCGATTCTCGCTCTCGACATGTGGGAGCACTCTTACGTTGCCGATTACCAACCGTCAGGCAAGAAGCAGTACATTGAAGACTTTTTCGAAAATCTCAATTGGCAGAACGTGGAAGAAAATTTCTTAAACGCTTCACGATAATAATTATCGCGATATAGACGGCAACAATCAGCCATATAGAGATAGGGGGGATATTTATTGAAGCGAAAGAAAGATTGCCGATAGTGTGCGAGACAAATAGAATCCATGAGAGAAGAATATGTGCCACGAAAGCGAAAGGAATTGCCAATATGGAACTTAAATAAGCAAGGGTAGCAGCAATGAAACCTAAAAGCATGGTGGAAGGAATGATGAGAAGTATCAAAATATTGGCCGGCAGAGATACGAGAGAGAAATCGCCCATAGAGTAGACAAGATAAGGCAAGACGACCAATTGCGTGGCGACAGTGGCGGCAAGCACGCCCCTGAAACCGAATTTCTCTCCCACTTCGCCAAGGCTTCGAGGGACAAGCGGAAATTTTTGCAAATAT
>JBBUBT010000049.1:0-5179 GCA_038058135.1 Patescibacteria group bacterium | reverse complement strand
AAAGAATCGGCGATAATGGTTAGGTTGTAGCCGGAGAGCACCACGATATGCACCACTCCCGCGCGCTTGAACTCATCGAGAATCTCTTTCGGCATACTATCCTTGCCCGCAACGAGTAACCCGGCGAGCAAACTCGACTGCGGTTCGGGCATTATCTCTCTAATCTTCTTTATGAAGCTCTGTTTAATTTTGAAAAGTGCCGCTAAAATAGGGTTGCCATTATTTTTCGACAATATTGCGACTTTAGCGAAGCTCATGGTGTGATAAATATCGTCTTTCGACAGATATTTCCCGTAATCGAAATTTCTGCCATCATCATTTTCTATTATTCCCGGCATTTTAAACTTTCCTTTCAGTTCAACCCTGTCTCCATACTCTACCGGGCTGTATGAATCCGTACTCACAAGCGCTTTTTCTCCGTTATCAGAGCGAAAGACGAATCTGACGGCATTATCTCTGTGTTCCGGTTCGCTCACGACGATGCCGACAGGGCTTGGGGCAAGAATTTCATGGAAATCTTTGATTGAATAACGCAATGTCCCAAGACCAAATGACATGAGTGCCAAAGAAACAAGCAAAACTTCTAAGTTAATGCCGTTTCGATAAATTTTCTCGGCGATAAGAATCGATAGAGCAATGAGAGCAAGAAACATGCTTAAGATAGGTGAGACAAAAACAAAAGATGACACAAGCACTCCGAAAATGAAACTAAAAATGACGGTAAGAATGGCGCGGTCCATTGTATAAAGACAAATCAAGGCCGTCGGCAAGGGCGGTGGCAATCTCATCCGAGCGTTCGTTCAAGGCATCACCCATGTGACCGGCGACGTATTTCCATTCAATCTGCTTTTCTTCCGTTACCATGAGAAGTTCTTGCCAAAGGTCCTGATTTAAAACCTTTTTCTTGCCCGCAGTTTTCCAGCCCTTTTTTTGCCAATTTTTTATCCAGAGAGTGGTGCCTTTCATCACATATTCCGAGTCCGTATAAACAATAATTTCATCGCCATTACCATTTATCGACTCGAGAGCTTTGATGGCCGCGGTAATTTCCATCCTGTTGTTGGTAGTGTGCTCCTCCGCCCCGCCGATTTCCCGAACCCTCTTGCCGTCATCGATAATAGCCGCCCAACCGCCCGGCCCAGGGTTACCTCTTGAGGAACCGTCTGTGTAGATGGTAATCATTGACTTATTGTATCAAAAGAAAAAGGCCGCCCGGGTGGAATCGGACGGCCTCGTTGAACGCGGGAACTCAAGCCTTCAGGGCTTGGGCATACTGACAACCTTGCCCGTATTGTTGTTCGCCAACGGGTTGATGCCAGAGGCAGCTTCACCGATGGAGACGAGTTCGAGGTCAGAGACTTCGGCATACTCCCTGATCCGGTCTTCGAGATGCTTGATAGCCGGCTGGTAGCTCTTGGCCTCTTCCAGAAGCTCCTTTGCGATCTGCATCTTCGACGACTTTGCCGCTTCCGAGCTCGGGGCCGCCGCCTTGACCCTCTCGTAGAATGACGTGATTTCGGCCACTTTGACATTCAGGGCCGCAAGCTCCCTCTTCCACCGGTAAACTCGAGGAGACTGATCCAACGGTAATGGTGCCATTAATCCTCCTGCGTTTAGGACTGATTTCAGCTTTCTTCCCATATTAAGCACTTTTTAAGGTTGTAAGTCAATGATTCTCAAACGCAACTCCGGCCGGTTCCTGAAATATGATTTTTCCAGATGAGCATGAAGAGTGCAAGACAAGGCGCTAGGGGCTAAGTTATAGGTGCTAGGAGATGTGAAAAATGCGATAGCTCTAACTCCGGACTCTAATGCTAATTCGAGATGCTCGTTGGCTTTGCCGAATTGGCGAATGGTTTTTATTGAAGCATTCACAATCTTGAATACCGGCTTCTCGTTTCCTTCGCCGAAAGGCGCAAACAAGGATACCGTTTGCCAAAGATTTTCGCCAATGTCAGAAATTGAAACGGGTAATTCCCCTCCCCTGCTAAGGGGAGGGCTAGGAGGGGTCATTAGTAGCGCTTGCGATAATTTTTCTTCCAGAGTCGAGAGGCTCTCGAGCGTTACGGAGAAACCGCCGGCGCCCTTGTGCCCGCCGAACTCGATAAAAGAGCCGGAAACTTTCTCCATCAACTTGAAAAGGTTATAACCGTTGTAAGAGCGGCATGAACCCTTGAGTACCATCTGACCTGAGGGATGGCGCCCCGCGCCATCCCTCCCCCATACAAACACCGGCCTTTCATATTCTTCGACAAGAGAATTACAGACAAGCCCTACAAGCGATGGCTTCCATTTCGGATTGCCAACCACCATCACTTCTCCGATTTTCTCCCGCTTTTTAAGATGGGACTTCGCCTCCTTGACCATGCTCGCGACCACTCCCTTTCTTTCTTGATTTACTTTCTCGAGATGATTAGCTAATCTTTCGGCTTCATTTATATCGGCGGTCGAGAGAAGCAGGAAGGCATCCATAGGCACTCCCATCCTCGAGGCGGCATTGATGCGCGGCGTTATCATGAAAGCTACATCATCTTCAGTAAGATTCTTCTGGTCCAAATTTAGATTTCTAAAGAGGGCGGAAAGCCCTGGTCGCCTGGATTTCTTCAAGACCTCAAGCCCGAAGCGGGCAAAAATCCTGTTTTCACCCACAAGCGGCACGCAATCGCTTAAGGTGGCGATACCCACCATATCGAGCGACCACTTTTCCATCCCCTTTTTTATGCCGAACGATTGTTCAGCAAGAATCGCCTGCACCAGCTTGAAGACCACCGCCGAGCCACAAATATCACGGAAGGGATATTTGGAGTCTGCTATTTTTGGGTTAATTATCGCGAAAGCTTCCGGCAGCCGCTTTTGCGGCTCGTGATGGTCGGTGATGATGACATCAAGACCGTTTTTATTCGCTAGGGCGATTTCCTCAGAGTCTGCCGTGCCGCAGTCAACCGTTATGATAAGCTTTGCGCCGCGGGAAGCGCATTCCCCTATCGCCTCGAGGTTTAAGCCGAAGCCCTCGTCGTGCCTGTGCGGAATATAAAAAGAGATATTCTTGTATCCTGCTCGATTAAAAAAGTCGGAGAGAACTACTGCTCCCGGGATGCCGTCAGCGTCATAATCGGAAAAAACGACGATATGCTCCCCGTCCTTCATGGCCCTAATTACCCGGTCGCGCGCTCTTGCCATGTCTGGGAGCAGAAGCGGGTCGTAAAGCCGTCCGTAGTCTGGATTCAGGAAAAATTCCTTCTCTTCTGGCCGAATACCACGCTCTTTTAGCATGGCTTCGAACAGCTCTGGGAAATGCATTTGTTTATTTTAGCATGCGTATTAATATGGGCTTATGAGAAAGAGATACGAGCGAGGTGAAAGCACTATGGAAGGCATACTCATCTTGGCCGTGCTTATAATAATAATCATAAGCATGCCTAAGGATAGCAACAGGACCGCTTCTGTCACCCCGGGAAGCATTTTCTCCTCCAATAACTACATAAGCCGTGAAAGCGGGAGTACCAACGGCACTAATTTAAAAAGCGCCCCGCAAGCGCAATATATTTCTTTAAACTCCGGAAACGCCGCTTATTCCTACCAACCTTACGAAGAATACATCACTATAGATAATTACGGGACGAAACCGGTCGATATCACCGGCTGGCAGCTTAAAAATGGCAAGGACAAACGTCCTTATTACCAAGGCGGCATTCTTCAGAGATTTTCCGCTGATGTTGCCGTCATTCCGCAAGCGGCGCGTATTTTATCCCCCGTTGGAACGAATTTTTTTGAGAATATCGTATTGAACAGAAGCGAGAGCGCGGTAATTACTACCGGCTCCATGGGGATCCAGTCTCCTTACAAAATAGTGAGCTTCAAGGAAAATGCCTGCACCGGATACCTCGAGAAACTGTCTGATTACGCCTTCGCTCCCCCGCTCTCTCAAAGCTGTCCGGATCCCCGGAGAGAACCGGGGGTCGAGATGCTCCCGCCGGAATGCCGGGATATTATTTCCACCATCTCTTCTTGCGAAACTCCCGAATTCAAATCTTACAGTTTGAGTAGAGAACCATGCGACAACTGTTTAGACGGCAGGAGCGTGCCTAGTTACTGCGCCGCGTTCATAAGGGAACACTACAGCTACCAAGGATGCATCGCTAATCATCTAAATGACCCTAATTTCTCCGGCCGGACCTGGCGCGTCTTCCTCGGCCGGCGTTGGGAAATGTGGGCCGAGGATTACGAGACAATAGAACTCTTCAACAGCTACGGACAATTGGTGGATTTTAAAAATTATTAACACGAATCTACGCGAATGAAATCGAATGATACGAATTGTGTATTCTGCAAAATAGCTTCGGGAGAAATTCCTGCTCACAAGGTTTTTGAGGATGAAAATTTCTTGGCTTTCCTCGATATCAACCCTCAATCGCCAGGACACGTTCAAGTGATACCAAAAGAGCATTACCGTTGGGTTTGGGATGTACCAAATGTTGGAGAATATTTCGAAGTTGCAAGAAAAATTGCAAAAGCTCAAAAGCAAGCATTTAACACGGACTTTGTAACTTCAAAAATTGTAGGGGATGAAGTTCACCACGCCCACATCTGGCTTGTCCCAGATTGGAATCTAAAAGAAGACAAGAAAAACTTCGAAGAAAACGTGGAGAAGATACGGAAGAATCTTTAATCCACCTCACCCGCTTCTCGACAAGCTCGAAGCCCCCTCTCCTAGCCGTAAGGAGAGGGTGCATTTTACTTTCTTAATTACTCTATTTAAATCTTTCTGGACATCGGCATTTTTTATTCGTAATGTTTCGTATTTTAATTCCTTAAAAAATTTATCTCTGTCTGCATCGTATTCTTTTTGGAAATCGTGAGACTTTCCATCAAGTTCAATAATCAGCCGAGCTTTAAAGCAGTAAAAATCTAAAATATATCCGCCAATGCTATGTTGTCTTCTGAATCTAGCTCCTAATTTGTTGTTTCTTAACTTCTTCCATAAAATTTCTTCTTCTGGAGTAGACAATTCTCTCAAATTCTTTCTTCGTTTCAATAATGTTCTAGAATTATGAACTTTCATACTTTCTCCCTTCTCCTTACGTCTAGGAGAAGGGTTAGGGATGAGGTGGGCGAGATCATTTAAGCGCCTCTATACCCGGCAACGTTCCCGTAGACAGATATTCGAGCATCGCGCCGC
>JBBUBT010000048.1:0-2785 GCA_038058135.1 Patescibacteria group bacterium | reverse complement strand
GTAAATCGACCACCTTCATTACCGATTAGGTTCTATTAAAGCCCTAGATGCTCCGCGACCAGGGCTCGAACCTGGGACATCCTCGTTAACAGCGAGGCGCTCTACCGACTGAGCTATCGCGGAATGGATGGTAGAATAATAAGGGGAATTTAGCGATTAATCAAATAACATGAGTCAAAAGACTTTTAATTCGATTGCGGGCCTTGTTTTCCTGCTCGTTGCCGTGATGCACCTCTTGAGGATAGCCAATGGCTGGGCAGTTACCATGGGTAGCTTTGACGTGCCGATGTGGGCAAGCTGGATTGGAGTGATTGTCGCCGGCTATCTCGCTTACCACGGCCTTAAGAAAAGATAGCGGGTGCATTATATCAGCCCTTCTTATTTATCCGTCTAAAATGACGGCATGTGTGTTTCCGGTTCGCTGGAAATTTATCGGATTTGGTAGTTCGACAACATTTAATCACTTTTTATTCACCTTTAATCAACAAGATATCCCCTGAATTATCCGAAAAATTGATTTGACATTTTACTTGGGTTTAAGAAAATGATAGTTAGGTCAGCTTTGGGCAGAGATTCCTTAAATAAAATTATAGGTCCAAAATAAGTGAGAGTTATGAGCCTCACACGGGACCAAAATAAAATATAAAGCGGAATTCTCTTTTCGCAAAAGCGGACCTCGCTAAATGAAAATCCCCCAATGGGGGATTTTCATTATCCGCCCCGCAGGGGATTTTTGCTTTCTGTAGTATAATCGTACAAATGAAAAAACTTTTTATCGCCATTATCATCCTAGCGGCAGCGGCTTTTTTCTACTATATGCCGAATATTTCCTTGAATGTGAAAAATGATGGCGCATCCAAGACAAGCCAGAGCGGCGATTTCCGACCCGACCCGTCGAGTGCCGTATTTTCCGGCGTTGAAGAAGCAACCGTTCTCGAAAACAGGGCTTACGGCGACCTTAATAACGACGGAAAGACTGACGTCGTGGTATTTCTTGCGGAGAGTGGAGGCGGCTCGGGAGTCTTTATCTACGCGGCGGCTTACGTCTCGGGACCGATCAATTACAAGGGTTCTAACGCGGTCTTTCTCGGCGACCGCATCGCCCCTCAAAATGTATTTATAAAGAACGGGATAGTCACCGTTTCTTATCTTGACCGCGGACCGGATGAACCCTTCGCCGCCGAGCCGACTTTCGCTGTCTCAAAAGAGCTTGTTTACCGAAACGGAACGCTTGAAGAAAAGTGAAAATTGTGGTTTAATGGCTGGTCATGGAAATTAGGAACATAGCGATTATTGCCCATGTCGACCATGGCAAAACCACTCTTACCGACGCGCTTCTGCGCGAGACGGGCATGTTTGCTGAAGGCGAGAGTATGGATAGTAACGACCTCGAAAAAGAGCGTGGCATTACCATATATTCGAAAAACACTTCCCTCTTTTATAAAGATACCAAAATCAATATCGTAGATACTCCCGGCCACTCCGACTTCGGCTCTGAAGTGGAGCGAGTTCTCCGCTCTATTGATACGGTGCTACTTATCGTCGACGCGCAAGAGGGACCGATGCCCCAGACCCGCTTCGTATTAAAGAAGTCCCTCGAACTTGGTCTTAAGCCGATAGTGGTCATAAATAAAATAGACAAGCCAGCCGCGCGGCCAGACTGGGTGCACGAAGCGGTGCTTGAACTCTTCCTTGAGCTCGGTGCCAATAATGAGCAGATCGACTTCCCTACTGTTTACGCCATCGGCCGCCAGAGTGTAGCTATGCGAAATATTAATGACGAGAGGAGAAATCTTTCTCCGCTTCTTGATGCGGTGCTCGAACATGTCCCCTCCTCCGCCAAGGCCACGGAGGGCAAAGCCGCCATGCTTCAGCCATTTAATCTCGCTTATGACAATTTCTTGGGACGGCTCGCTATTTCGAGAATATATGAAGGAAAGATAAAGAACGGGCAAGATGTCTATGTGAATGGCAAGAGGGCCAAAGTCACAAAACTGTTTACATTTGAAGGCGTAAAAAGAAAAGAAGTCGAGGAGGCCTTTGCGGGAGACATCTGCATGGTGGCGGGTATTCCAGATATCTATATCGGAGATACTATCGCGGGAACACCTGACGCGGCACCCTTGCCGAGCATTAAGGTGGATGAGCCGACTATTTCTCTTAATTTCTTGGTCAATAATTCCCCTTTCGCCGGCAAAGAAGGAAAATTCGTCACTGGTCGCCAAATCCGCGAGCGACTTGAGAAGGAGCTTCAAGTAAACGTGGGGCTCAAAGTAGATTTTGGAACTTCAGAGTATTACACCGTTTATGGCCGCGGCGAACTTCATATCGCCATACTCTGCGAGAATATGCGCCGGGAAGGATTCGAACTCCAAGTCTCGCAGCCACAGGTCATCTTTAAGTATGAAGATGACCTGAAGACCGAACCGTTCGAAGAGGTGGTTATCGATATTCCGGAAGAGTTCAGCGGAGCTATTATTTCTACTTTAACTTCCCGCAAGGCCACTCTTCTCGATATAAAAAATCACGGAAAACAGGTGAGAATAATTTTCGAAGCTCCTACTCGCGCGCTTCTGGGCTACCGAGGACAATTCGTCGTCGACACCAAGGGCTTGGGCATCTTCTCTTCCCGCTTCACCGCCTTTAAGCCTTATGCCGGAGAAATTACGCACCGAGACGTTGGTGCCATGATTTCCATGGAAGCCGGCAAGTGTCTCGCCTTCTCGCTCGACAATCTCCAGAAGCGCGGCGTGCTTTATGTCGAGCCGGGCGATGAGGTTTACGC
>JBBUBT010000047.1:0-4733 GCA_038058135.1 Patescibacteria group bacterium | reverse complement strand
TTCCTGAACTTCTAAAGGAAATTCCGGACGCACCCAAACGGCTTCGCTATGAAGGAGCTTTGCCGAAAGAAGGCAACAAGCTTTTGGCCGTCGTCGGTTCGCGGAAATATTCCGGCTACGGCCGGGAAATGTGCGAGACTCTCATCGCGGGGCTCGCCGATTCCCCCGTCACCATCATCTCCGGCTTAGCCCTCGGCATAGATTCCATAGCGCATCGGGCGGCTTTGCGCGCCGGCCTGCAGACTATCGCCGTTCCGGGTTCCGGCCTAGACCGGAAGGTTATACATCCGCACTCCCATGCCAATTTGGCCGATGAGATTGTTGAGAGCGGCGGAGGGTTGATTTCGGAACACGACGATTTAATGCCCGCCGGAGTCTGGATATTTCCAAAAAGGAACAGGATTATGGCGGGCATGTGTCACGCCACTATAGTCATAGAGGCGGAGAAGCGTTCCGGCACCCTCATCACCTCCCGCTTGGCGACCGAATACAATCGCGAAGTTGGCTGCGTACCGGGACCGGCCTCTTCCCCCACTTCAGACGGACCGCATATGCTCATACGGCTTGGCGCGGCGCTCATTCGCGACCATAATGACATCTTGGAGCTTTTGGGACTTAAAAGGAAAGATGAAAATCCGACGCTTGTAGATATCGAGGACTTGAGCCATGAGGAAAAAGTTTTCATAAAAATTCTTGATAATCCATGCACCCGCGACGAACTCATTCGCAAGAGCAAATTGGACACGGGCACGGCTTCCGCCGTTCTTTCTTTTTTAGAAATCAAGGGTCTTATCACAGAAGAGCTTGGTGAAGTCCGCAAGACTTTTTAACGGCTCAATCGACTGAGCCGTTCGAATCAAATCTTAACATTTCTAGCGATCGCTTAATTTGTTAAGATTCTAAAAATTAAAAGGAAAGAGGGCGACGCAAGGATACTATAATTTGCGCTGGAAATTTGCTTTAAAAGTGCTTCCGTAGTATTTGTTAAGCTTAACGCGATGAAACTTTTAATTGTAGAGTCACCGAGCAAGGCGAAGACAATCGAGAAATATCTTGGCAAGGATTTCCGAGTCGTCGCTTCCGTGGGGCATGTGCGCGATTTGCCCAAGTCCAATAGGGCAGCTATCGACGTGCCAGGAGGATTCATACCTAACTATGAAGTGGTCAAGGGTAAGGAGAAGATAATTTCAGAAATAAAGCGCCTGGCAAAATCCGCCGATGAAGTCCTCTTAGCCACAGACCCCGACCGCGAGGGCGAGGCCATAGCCTGGCACGTAATCCAAGCCACAGGTTTGGAAAATCCTAAATCTCAAATCCTAAATCCTAAATCAGTGAAGAGAATCGTTTTCCATGAAATTACCAAAGAAGCGGTGGAAGAAGCTCTCGAGCATCCGCGCGAAATTGACGAGCACCTTCGTGAAGCGCAGGAGGCGCGCAGAGTGCTTGACCGGCTGGTGGGCTACGATCTCTCCGGCCTCATCTGGAAGAAGGTGCGTTACGGACTCTCGGCCGGCCGGGTTCAATCCCCCGCCCTTCGCATCTTGATGGAACGCGAGCGCGAAATCCGCGCTTTCAAACCGGAGACCTTCTGGAAGATTATCGCGTATTTAAGGTCGGACCTTAAGAATAATTCCCAAGGTCCGACCTTGGCATTTGAGTGTTCTGTCGAACTGAAGGATAAAAAAGAAGTGGAACGGATTATCGAGTTGGCGAAGAAGCTGTCCTGGAAAGTCATTGATGTAAAGGAGGCGGAAATAGCTCGCACACCGCGGTCGCCATTCATCACCTCAACCCTTCAGCAATCCGCAAGCTCCCGGCTCGGCTTCTCCCCTTCCCGCACTATGTCGATTGCCCAGCGGCTCTACGAAGCCGGACATATTACCTACATGCGCACCGACTCGACAAATATCAGCGTTCAGGCAAGACAGCAAATTGATGCAGAGATTGTGAAGAAGTTCGGTGCAGATTATATCGGCCACCACGAATACAAAAAGAAGAGTAAAAATGCCCAGGAAGCGCATGAAGCCATCCGCCCAACGCATATGAATATTGCCGAAGCCGGCGTAACCGATGAACAGAAGAGATTGTACAAACTGATATGGCGTCGCACTATCACCACCCAGATGAAAGACGCGAGAATAATGCGGACGAAGGTTGTGGCAAACATAGAAGACAACAAGATCCCTGACTTCTGGCTCAACGGCTCACGAATCCTCTTTGACGGCTGGCTTAAAGCAGACCCAGGTTCGGGAAGCGAGGATGTCGTCCTGCCGAAATTCAAACTGAACGACCAGTTGAAACTTTCCGACATTACCGCGGAAGAAAAGGAGACCCTGCCGCCTCCGCGTTATTCGGAAGCCGGACTTATTAAAGAGCTGGAGAAGCGCGGCATTGGCCGGCCTTCTACATACGCTTCCATTATCAAGACTCTCGATGACCGCGGCTACGTGAACAAATTAAACAAAGCCCTCCAACCGACCGACACCGGCGAGGTGGTAAGCTCTTTTCTCGAAAAACATTTCCCGACTTATATCAGCGACTCTTTCACCGCCGAGATGGAAGACGAGTTGGATGACATCGCGACGGGCGAGCGTACATACAAAAAGACTTTGACCGATTTCTACATTCCCTTTGCCAAGGATGTTAAGGCCAAAGAGAAGGTGGAAAAGATTACCAACCTCGGCAAGGCTCCAAATGGAGAGAAGTGCCCCGTCTGCGGCTCGGGCATGATAATAAAGTTAGGCCGCGCAGGCAAGTTTCTCTCTTGCGAGCGCTTCCCGGAATGCCAGGGAGCTCGTACCATAGACGGAAAGGAATTAGAAGGCCCGAAGGATACGGGCGAGCTCTGCCCCAGATGCGGCAAGGGAAATCTGGTTACGCGGGAGGGTAAGTTCGGCCTCTTTACCGCCTGTTCACGCTTCCCCAAATGCCGATATGTGAAGAAGGATGAGGAGCAAGAGAAGCAAAATTCCACCGGAGTAGCGTGCCCTGTATGCAAGTCCGGATTTATGTCCGAGCGCCGCGGCCGCTACGGCACCTTTTATAGCTGTTCGAATTATCCCGAATGTAAATATATAATCAAATCAAGGCCGACCGGCAATGTTTGCAAAGTTTGCGGCGCCCTTATGATGGAAGGTACAAAAACCATTCCCGAACGCTGTTCGGATAAAAAATGCCCCAATCACAATCCCCACAAGATAACGCAAGCGTAATTTCTCTGTCAGACCTCATAAGTCTGATGAGAAATTCTTCCGCGCGCGATGCCGAATTGGTAAAGAAGGCTTTCTCCTTCGCCGAGCGGGCGCACGCGAATCACTTCAGAAATTCGGGCGAACCGTATTTTGTCCACCTCTTCGAGACGGCGAAGATTCTCTCTGAGCTTGGCGCGGGCGGCGCTGTCATCGCGGCGGGATTATTGCATGACTCCATGGAGGATACCGGCGTAAAAAGAGAGGATATCGTTAAAGAGTTCGGTGAAGAAATCGCCTTTTTAGTCGAGGGGGTTACCAAGCTTGGACACCTTAAGTACCAGGGCGCCGACCGGCACAACGAAAGTCTCCGCAAACTTTTCGTCGCTATGGCGGAAGATATAAGGGTGCTTCTCATCAAACTCGCCGATCGTCTCCATAATATGAGAACACTGGAGTATGTGCCGCAAGAGAAGCAGAAAAGGATTGCCGCCGAAACGCTCGAAATCTACGCGCCTATCGCCTATCGGCTGGGCATAAGAAAGCTCTCGCGCGAGCTGGAAGACCTCTCGTTCCCGTATGTTTATCCAAAAGAATATGGGGAGATGAAAAAGGTGCTCAAGGAGCGACATCTCGACCGGGCCGAGAGTCTGGAGAAATTCTCCCGCTCAGTCAAGAAGGCGCTGGCTAAAGATGGTATGGCTAAGGCAAAGACGGAATACCGGGTCAAGAGCATTTACAGTCTCTACAACAAATATCTGCGCCATGACGAAGACATGGAAAAGATATACGACGTCAACGCCATGCGGATACTGGTCGGCTCCGTCTCAGACTGCTATAAGGTCCTGGGCATTATCCACAAACATTGGCGGCCTCTGCCGCGGCGCATTAAGGATTACATTGCTTTTCCGAAGCCGAACGGTTATCAGGCCTTGCATACCACCATCTTTACCGGAGACGGAAACATAGCGGAAATACAGATAAAAACGGAGGAGATGCACCGGCATTCCGAATACGGCATCGCCTCGCATCTCTCTTACAAGAAAAACCGCTCGACCAAAGATGTTCTGGCTTGGATATACGCCTTACTGCCGAAACGTTCTCAAAATAAAGAGCGGGAACAGCCGATAAAAGACACGCCGCAATGGATTAGCGAACTGGCGGCTTATGAGGAGCCGTCGAAAGATTACAAGAGATTCCGCGAAGAACTTGACAGTGATTTCTTCAAGCATCGCATTTTTGCCTTCTCGCCCAAGGGCGATGTGGTTGATTTGCCGCTTGATTCCACTCCCATCGATTTCGCTTATTCCATACATTCTTATGTGGGCGACCATATGACGGGCGCCAAGGTGAACGGCAAGCTGGTTTCGCTCGATACGCCGTTAAAGAATGGCGATATCGTTTTCATCACGACCAGCGAGTCCGCTAAACCAAATCATAAATGGCTTAATATGGCCAAAACCGGGCTTGCCAAGCGGCATATTAAAAACAGGCTGGATAAACTGGGAAAGCAATAGGTCAGATACTGAAATTCGCGACTGAATA
>JBBUBT010000046.1:0-1781 GCA_038058135.1 Patescibacteria group bacterium | reverse complement strand
CTGTTAAATACCGCTTTTAAGGGTATGCCCCAATTATACACCTATAAATAAAGCCCAACAGGCTTTATTTATACCCCTGTGGACAACACTTTAAGCGGCTGGAACCGGTTCTAGGCCCAGTTTATTGAAGATTTTCTTATGGCGGGAATCGAGAATATCTCTTATTAGCTTGTCGTATATGCCTAAACGGTACTGGAAATCGCTAGTTTCGAAGACCGCGTAGCGCAATTCCTTGCCTAATTCGGCCTCTATGGATGATATTATGGCGTGGAGTTTCCCTTGCTTTATATGGTCTCCGACAATGAGAATATCGACCCTCGAATCCGGATCATGGAGAAAGACGCCCGAGATAAGGATAAGTTTTAAGTTGCCGGCGGTCGCTATTTTCTTCACTATCTCCTTTTCTGAAAGAGGATTGGCGTCTATGAGGAAATTGCCTATGGCCGGAAGATACCGGTAAGCCCTATTGAGCAAGAAATTCTTGCCTCGTTTCTTCACAAGCCCCGCCTTAGCCAGACTTGAAAGCTCTTTTCTGGCGATGCTGGCATTGGTCTTGGCGCGGGAGGCCACCTCGGCCGGACTAAAAGACGAAGACGGATTAAAGATAACCAGGCGCATGATTTTAACCTTGGCCTCTCCGCCGAAAATGTAGGAAACCGACGTCATGCCCCCTATCTTACTACTTGAGCGTTACTTTGCCACCCGCTTCTTCTATCTTCTTTTTGAGGTCTAGGGCCTCTTCCTTTTTCATGTTTTGCTTCAACATGCTTGGAGCAGCGTCTACGAGGTCCTTGGCTTCTTTCAAACCTAGGCCCAGCACTTCTTTGACCACCTTAATGACGGCGATTTTATTGGCGCCACCGTCAGTCAATTCAACATTGGCAGTGACCTTCTCTTCCTCTGCAGGGCCGGCTACTGCGGCAGGGCCTGCTACGACTGCTGTAGCGGAAACTCCGAACTTCTCTTCAAACGCCTTTACCAAGTCATTTAGCTCTAATACTGACATTTCTTCAACTTCTTTTATGATTTTTTCTAATTTTTTCCCGACGCTTCCGGTCGGGACCCCGACAGCTTCGCTCGTCGGGGCTGATTTTGTATTTTCTTCCATATTTTTCTAATTAATTTTTTTCTTTGCTATTTCATTAAGAGCAATGGCAATGCGCTGTATAGGCGAGTTCAAGATATTGACGAATTTGCCTCGAAGCACCTCCATGGTGGGAATCTTGGCTATTTCCATAATCTCTACTCCGCTCATGTACTTCCCTTGAAAGATACCCCCCAGAATCTTTAAATTTTCTGGAAACTTCTTCATGAAGTTATAAACCGCTCTGGCCGGAGCCACGGGATCCTTGCCCCAGGCGAGAGAGAGTTCTCCGGGAAGCTCGGGTGCTTCGCCTTCGTATTTCTCTTCTTCCAGAGCGCGGCGGGCCAAAGTCTTCTTGGCCACGGTGTAAGAGATGCCTTCCTCCTTGAGCGCACGGCGCATGGCCGTGGTATTCCCTACCGAAAGACCTTTGAAGTTTACGAATACCAAAGATTCGGCATCTTTAAATGCCTTTTTTAATTTGTCGACAACTTCGGTCTTCTTAGCACGGGTGATGGCCATATTGCATAAGGCCGTAGTCTCGAGAGGACTTATAAATGCCTCTTGTCTTTGACCTTATGCGAGCACTATATACTATCTACTATTTACTGTCTACTTTTTGCCCACTTTTCGGCGATTGACGATAAACTTGTTTGAATATTTCTTGGAGCGGCGGGATTTCTGGCCCTTGCCGGTC
>JBBUBT010000045.1:0-1077 GCA_038058135.1 Patescibacteria group bacterium | reverse complement strand
TCGCCCGACGAAGCGCCTCCGGCGCGAAGTCGGGTATCTCTTTTATAAAAAGTTTCGGCAAATCAGGCTCCGGGAAGTAGCGGTAGTCATGCGATTCTTCTTTTTTCCTTTGCGAAACTGTTTCGTTCTTTGTTTCGTTCCAACCCCGCGTTTCCCGAACAATTGTCTCTCCCCTATCGAGAGTGGTTCTCTGCCTTTCGAATTCAAACCTTATCGCTCTTTCCACAGACCTGAAGGAGTTGAGATTTTTGACTTCCACCTTAGTACCCATTTTATCATCTTTTGAAACGGAAATATTCGCCTCAAGGCGCATTTCGCCTTTTTCCATATTGGCATGGGCAATCCCCAGATAGGTTAAAAGGAGTTGAAACTCCTTGGCAAACTTGGCGGCAGTTTCCGCATCATGAATGACCGGTTCGGTTACAAGCTCCACCAATGGCACCCCTGCTCGATTAAAATCGAGCAGGGAATATTGGTCGTGGGTCTGAGCTTGGTCATTATGGAGGCTCTTCGCCGTATCTTCTTCAAGGTGGATTCTGGTCAGGGCAATTCCCATAAGTTTCCCGCCTTTGACCAAGGGGTGTTTGTACTGGCTTATCTGGTAGCCTTTTGGAATATCTGGATAAAAGTAATTCTTGCGGTCGAACTCACTGTATTCGGCCAACTTTCCTCCTACCGCCACTCCCAGGCGCAATACGGAACGAACCGCTTCTCTATTGATTGTTGGGAGCGTGCCTGGATAGCCCAGGCAGACTGGACATATATTGACGTTTGGACGGACTTCATCGGCATCGTTTCGGGAATCACAGAACATCTTGGTTCGCGTATTGAGTTCCGCGTGAATCTCAAGACCAACTGTCAATTTGTAATCCATTTTTTGAAATTCTCAATAAGCTGGTCATCTAGAATTGAGACCGGCATAACCTCTTTGGAAACTGATTCAAGGGCTTTGATTTTTTCCTGCATTTCTTTATTGGAAACTAAGTCGACCTTGGTAAGCGCGATTATTTCCGGCTTTTTAGCTATATCTATATTATAGAGTTCTAATTCCTTTCTCACAATTTTATAGGCCTTGAC
>JBBUBT010000044.1:0-2186 GCA_038058135.1 Patescibacteria group bacterium | reverse complement strand
CTCCGTTCCCGAAGTTTTTTACAAAAGCTCCCTTTGCGGGGAGCTTTTGTGTACATACTTTTCCCAACCGACGGCTTCTTTGGAAATTTCCTGCAATTTCTCTTGAAGAAATAAATATTGTTTTTCTTTGATAATATTCAATTCAAATTCAGCTCTGATTAGATGCTTCAAAGCCTCAGTTTCTATTCTCAAGTTTCTAATAGCTTCTTGCTTATTGGATTGATTTTGGAGCGACGCTTGTATGCTTAAAGTCAGACTGTTCAAACAAGTTTTCTCGATGACGGAGTGCAAGCCCAACTTATCGCGCTTGGACAAACTGTTCCCAATCTTATAAATCTCTTTATATAATGACTGAATATGGAAAATAATCGGAGCCACGAAATTTCCGTTGGGGGGGGGCTTTAGAGGTAGTATTTTCAATCATATCGTTTCTCTAGAAAATCTTTTCGCCGCTTGGCAAGAGTTCAAAAGAGGAAAGGCCAAAAAACCGGATGTCATCGAATTTTCTCTCAACTTAGAGAATAACATCTTTAATTTGAGAAATGAATTGGTTTCCGGGAAATGGAAATGCGACGGCTACAAAAGATTTTCAATTAAAGACCCTAAACCGCGCATGATTCATAAGGCGACGGTTCGAGACAGAGTGGCGTATCAAGCCGTATATCAAGTGCTTTACCCGATTTTCGACAAGACCTTTATCTTCGATTCGTACTCCAGCAGAACCGGTAAGGGGACTCATGCGGGGATAAGAAGATTGAATATCTTTCTGCGGAGCATGAGCCGAAACTATACGCTACCGGCGTACGCTCTAAAATGCGATATTAAGAAATATTTCGATTCAATCGACCACGAGATTCTTCTATATTTGCTTAAGCAGAAAATTAGTTGTCTAAACACCTTGAATTTAATTGAAAAGATACTTGATTCTTTTCACAAAACTCCGGGCAAGGGATTGCCTTTGGGAAATGTTACCAGCCAGATTTTCGCCAATGTATACCTCAACTCTTTTGATTGGCATATAAAGAAAAATCTGAAGATAAAATATTACATACGCTATAATGACGACTTTATAATTCTCTCACGTGATAAAAAAGAATTGACTGAATATATACGATATATCGTATGTTTCCTGAAAACAGAGCTGAAACTGGAGTTGCATCCAAATAAAATTTTAATAAGAGCTCCGCATCAGGGGATAGACTTTCTGGGAGCGGTGATTTTACCACATAGGATTGTGCCGAGGACAAAAACGACGAAGCGGATTATTAAAAAATCCTTAAAACTTTTTGAAGATCTGGAAGAAAGAAATATAAGTAAAGAAAGATTTAATCAATCTATGGAATCGTATTTCGGACACTTAAATCATACCAAATCCAGAAAAACTAAGCATCTTTTACACACAATCAGAGCTAAAATACAAAATTTGCCTTAACTTATTCACTGTGTTAAATTACTGGAACTTATGCAAAGGGTCATCAGTCCGGTAAATATTGAAGAGAGGCAAAAGCTCGACCTCAGAAGCGGAGACACCGTTAAGGTCTGGCAGAAAATCCAGGAGAAGGGAAAGGTCCGTCTCCAGGCCTTCGAGGGCCTGGTGCTTGCCAGGAAACACGGCAGGGAAGCCGGGGCTACCTTCACAGTACGCCGAGTGGCAAGCGGTGTCGGTGTCGAAAAGATTTTCCCCCTCTATTCTCCAACGATAGACAAAATTGAGGTGCTTAAGCGCTCGAAGGTCCGCCGGGCCAAGCTCTATCATATCCGCGAGAAAGCCGCTAAGGAAATCAGCCGCCAGATGAGGAATCTGCGCCTCGAGAAGGAGCCGGAAGAAGTCGCAGAAGCCAAGTAAATTTGCTAAAGTGTGAATATGCGCGGGTGGCGAAACTTAGCAGACGCAACACCTTGAGGTGGTGTCGCCCGTAAGGGTGTGCAGGTGCAAGTCCTGTCCCGCGCACAAACATGTTATGTTTGTGCGAGCCGAAGGCCGACGGGCCGAGGCCGGGTCGGACAGGTTTTCAGCAGAAAATCATGCCTAACCACAGGTATAATATGAGAATGGTGCTTATGGTGTAATGGTCAGCACAGAAGCTTGTGGAGCTTCTAGTCAGGGTTCGAATCCCTGTAGGCACCCAATTTATTTCCTCCACCCATCAAGTCCCCATGTCCTGCCGGCTCTGGCCGCTCCGAGA
>JBBUBT010000043.1:1553-9030 GCA_038058135.1 Patescibacteria group bacterium | reverse complement strand
ACGCCGAGCGCCTGCTGAGCCGCTTCCTTGCCGACTTCGTCGCGGTGCTTGCGCATTGCCGCCCGAAATTGGTCCACCGCCGTCTCGATCTGTCCGTCCGTCATTTGAGATGCAGTCATGGTCTCTGCCATGGTGTCATCCTCCTCGTAGCTATCCTAAATGCGGGTTATCCGCACTCATCAGCTTCTTTTTATATTGTACACCCAAACACTTTTATTGTCAAGTATTTGGATTTTAGGGCTTGAAATAAAGGTTTTATAGAAACTAGTATTCCCGTACTGAAATCTGGGCTTCGATTTTTTTGATAAGGTCTATGACGACAGAGACGACGATGAGAAGGGCCGTGCCCCCGATGGCTAAGGCTTGAATGCCCGTAAGAGAACGGAAAATGAGGGGCAAAACAGCGATAGCGCCGAGGAAGAGCGCCCCGACCAGAGTAAGGCGGGTCAATACGCGCGAGATGTAGTCGGCGGTGGAGTGGCCCGGACGCACGCCGGGGATGAAGGCGCCGGACTTTTGCAAATTCTCCGATATGTGGTCCGGGTCAAAGGTAACCGCGGTGTAGAAATAAGTAAAGAGCACTACCAAGACGAAATAGGCCGAGGTGTAAAACCAGTTATTGGCAAGAATATCTAAGGCAAAGTTAGAAGCGCCGCTTACCGAAGGAAATTTCGACTGCGAGAGGAATTGGAAAATCATTCTTGGGAAAAGAAGTATTGAGAGCGCGAAGATAATCGGAATAACGCCCGCCTGATTGACCCGCAGTGGCAGATAGGTGGAGATGCCGCCCTGAGCGCGTCCGCCCCTGATTTGTTTGGCATAAGTTATCGGTATCGGCCGTTCTGCTTCCGTCACCACCACAACGCCGAAGATGACGAGTAGAGATATCACAAGCCCCAGCGCGTATACCGGGAGCTGCGACGGGTCGAAGGTAAAGATAAGCTGGTAAAGGGTCGCGGGCAGCTGCGCCACAATGCCCGCGAAGATGATAAGGGACATGCCGTTCCCTATGCCGAATTCCGTAATGAGTTCGCCTATCCAGACGAGAAGCATCGAGCCCGCAATGATAACCAGGAGGTCTACGGCAAGCGCGCCTAAAGAGAGCGGCGGTAAAACGCTTTGGCTCTGAAGAAGCCTGATAAAGGCGTATCCCTGGACTAAAGCCAGCGGCACGGTAAGAAGGCGGGAATACTGGGCGAAGCGGCGCCGGCCCGCCTCCCCTTCCTCCTGATACATGGCTTTGAGCTTGGGGAACATGACCGTCATTAACTGCATGATAATGGAAGCCGAGATGTAAGGGCCGACGCCCAACATCACGATAGAGAGGTTGGAGAGCCCGCCGCCGGAGAAAATATTCAAAAGATTCAGGAATTCGCTTCCCGCAAAAAGACTCTGTAAGCGTGCGGCATCAATGCCGGGAATGGGAATCAAGGCAAAGAGGCGCGTCAAGGCGAGAAACCCCAAAGCAAAGAGGATGCGCCTTCGAAGCGAGGCGTCTCCGAAGATTAATCTCAATTTTTCAAGTAGTCTAGACATTGGATTTTCCCTTCCTCTCGGCCAGATGCTCCTTTAGGGCCTGGCCTTTGAGCTTCGTTTGGAAAGATTTGAGCGAAGATCTGCCCCGGCCGCGGAGCTTGGGCACGCGTTTGATAAAGTCTCGGAGTTCCGGACGCTTCTTTCTACCGGCCCTGGCATTCTGGCCCTTGGTGCCGCGGCCGGAAGTCTTGCCCCGGCTGCCGCCACGCCCGACTCGCTTGGGATATTTCCTTCCGGTCTTCGATTTAAGAGTGTGGAATTGCATGCTTGTGGTGAGTTTGTCGAACCATTATTTATGATAGGGCTTGAGCTTGGCAGATTCCAGTTGCTTCAGCGCTTTGACGGCGGCATAGGCGTTGTTAGCATGGTTCTTCGACCTTGAGAGAAGTTTCGCACCCACCTCCTTCAATCCGGCGAGCTCGAGGACTGTGCGCACGGAGCTACCGGCAAGAATACCTTTGCCATAAGCAGGCCTGATTACAACCCTTGAGGCGGCGTACTTTGCTTCTACCTCGTGCGGAATCGACATGTTCTTGGTGGCATTCACGGTAATCATATTTTTCTTGGCGTCTCGGAAGGCCTTTTCTATGGCGAGAGGCGTATCTCCAGCCTTGCCCTGCCCTACACCCACTTGACCCTTTCTATTGCCCGCTACCAAGGCAACGGAGAAATTGAAGCGCCGCCCGCCCGCCATAACGCGCGTTACTCGGCGCAGACTGACGATTTTCTGATCGAATTCCGGCTTTATCCTTGCGTCGCGGCGAGACGAGCGGCGCCCTTGTCTCCTAGGATTTTTTTGTTCTTCCTTTGAAATTGTTTTTTCTTCAGGCATGTTTAGAATTTTAATCCAGCTGTGCGCGCGCTTTCCGCAAGCGTCTTAATTTTCCCAGTATAAATGTAACCGCCGCGGTCGAATACTACGGTATTTATTTTTTTAGCCAAAGCGGCTTTGGCAAGTGTTACTCCGACCTTATGCGCATCAGCGCCCCGCGCTGATGCGAGCGTTACTCCTTTAGCATCATCGATAAGCTGGGCGTAGATAGCCGTGTTGGATTTGAAAACAGAAAAGCGCGGGCGCGATGCGGTGCCGCTTATCTTGGCGCGGATTTTCTTGTGCCTTCTTGCTCTCTTCTGATTTTTGACTGATTTATTCATAAATCTTAAATCCTAAATCTTTGAAAAAATCCTAGACGGATTTTTTCCCCTGCTTTCTCTTTATTATCTCATCAGAGTAGCGCATGCCCTTGCCCTTGTACGGTTCCGGCTTCTTGAGAGCGCGTAATTGCGCGGTAAACTGGCCGACCAGTTCTTTATCCATGCCGGAAACGCTGATATTGTTCTTCTCGGCTACTACCTTAAGTCCTGAGGGAATAGAAACTATAACCGGATGAGAGAAGCCAAGCGCGAATTGGATTTTGTCACCCTTAACCTCTGACTTATATCCTATGCCCTCGAGTACGAGTTTTTTCTCAAACGGCTTATTCACCCCGGAAACCATATTGGAAATGTGCGAAGCGTAAGTGCCCCAGAGCGCGTTTGATTCATCGGTTTCCTTCTTCGGATGAAGTGTGACCGTATTGCCTAGGACCTTAACTTCTATCACCGGATGAATGGGTCTTTTTAGTTCGCCCAAAGGCCCTTTGACGGAGACGAAGTCGCCCGAGACGGAGAGCTCGGTTTTTTCAGGAAGAGTTATTGCTTTTTTACCTATTCTAGACATATTACCAGATTGAAAATAATGCCTCTCCGCCTAATTTAGACTTTCTCGCCTCTTTCCCTGACATTATTCCGGCCGAAGTCGATACGATGAGCGCCCCGTAGCCGGATTTTACCGGGCGCATCTCGGAGGCCTTCTTGTAAATCCTCTTTGACGGCTTGGATATTCTTTCGATCCCTTTAATCTTCGGAATACGATTCTCGGAGAAAAGCGAGATGGCTAAAACTTTTTTGCCCTTCTCTGCCCTGATTTCAGAACTCTTGAGGAAACCCTCCTTTTTCAAGACTAGGGCGATGGAGTTCTTCAATTTTGAATACGGCACATTCACGGACTCGTGACCGGCAAATCCGGCATTTTTAATCGCTATAATCATGTTGGAAATGTTGTCCATAGTTCTTACCAGCTGGCTTTTTTTACTCCCGGAATCTTGCCCTCATTAGCAAGCTCCCTGAAGCAGATGCGGCAGAGGTCGAAGTCCCTCATATAACCTCTTTTGCGCCCGCAACGAAAACAGCGATTAGTCGCCCGAGTGCTAAACTTGGGCTTCTTTTTCGACCTTGCTATGACTGATGTTTTCGCCATAAATGAAATAAAATAGGCTTAAAAGCCATCATGCGAGCTTATCATAAGAATGGCCCGGATTCAAGGTTTATAAAACGAAGAGGCCGGTTGACGCATATGCGTCAACCGGCCTGATGACACAGAGACCAATTCTGGACATCCTCCTAGACGTCCATCACCCGAATCACTTCGGTGACAACTCGACTAAGTTGTTGCACCGAGTATTTTTCGTGATATCGGGACTGAGGACCCTCATAGTTCAGCTCGACCATCATCTTGCCATCATTCCACGCCGGGTGACTGATAACGATCGAGATCCAGAGGTGGCTCTGCTTGTGCCAGAGACGCACAATGTAGAATTCACAGAGGAAATCCTGCCGACCCATGAAGGTGAACTGGTCGGCCTTTGGATGCTTCCTCAGCACCCGGAGAATGTGGCGACCGCGGTTCTTTTCAGTTTCGCGGGCTTTCCACTCCTTCATATCAGCAGGGCGGTAACTCGTGGCGTCCTCCACTTCCTCGACACCATTGACCGGCTTACTGCCAAACCAGAGAGAGCGGATGGAGCGCACAAGCGATGACACAAGATTCATGACTGTCTCCTTAGTTTTCCGTCTTTTCAGACGATTGGAGAAACTAGGTACTCCAATTTACCTCTCCTTATATTATATCACTATTTTCAAATCTGTCAAATACATTATAACGAGACGGTCGGACTCTTATAATGTACACTCTCCCCTGACAAGGGGAGAGTTGGGAGGGGTTAGATTATTTCTTGAATGGAAAGCCGAGGTGGGTGAGAAACTTTATGACTTCTTCTTTGGACTTGGCGGTGGTAACAATGGTAATGGCCAAGCCGAAAACGTCTTTCAATTCTTCGTCGGAAGTCTCAGGGAAAATAGTGTGTTCTTTGATGCCCAAAGTGTAGTTGCCCATCTCATCTGCCGCCGCGGGAGAAATACCGCGGAAGTCCTTGGTGCGGGGCAGGGCAATATTTATAAGCCGGTCGAGGAAATCGTACATCCTGTGGCCGCGAAGCGTTACCTGGTAGCCCACGACATCGCCTTGTCTTGATTTGAAGGTCGCGATAGAAACTTTGGCGCCTCGCGGGGACGCCTTCTGTCCAGTAATCCGCGCCAGTCGGTCTTCAACCACTTTGAACTTGTTCTTGTCCTTAAACGAACCAACGCCCGCGGAGACCACCACCTTTAATATCCGTGGCGCTTGCATCGAATTTTTATATCCGGGAATTTTTTTGTCCCGGAGGGACCCCTTTGGAGTTTTTTCTTTAAGATTGGCCATGGAGTTTCACGTTAGAAACATGGATTGGAAAACTTTTCTCAATAATACTGCCCTTGCCTTTCCCCTTTTTACCGCGCTGATGCACCTTTTTTAAATTAACGCCCTCGACAAGCACTTGATTCAATTTCGGGAAAGCACGCAAAATTTTGCCGGTTTTACCCTTGTCCTTGCCCGCTAGCACTATGATATTGTCTCCTTTTTTGACATGCATAAATTTATTTATGGTGAGCTTGTCGAACTAGACTACTTCCGGCGCGCGGGAGATGATGGTTTGATACCCTCTCTCGCCGATTTCTCTCGGCACTGGGCCGAAGATGCGACCGGCCAAGGGCTCTTTCTTCGCGTCATCGAGTATGACTACGGCGTTTTCATCGAAACGAATGTAAGTACCGTCCGAGCGCCTAAATGGAGCGCGTTGCCGTACTACTAAGCCGAAAAGTACGTCTTTTTTCTTAACCTGCTTTCTCGGCTCCGCCTTCTGGACCGAGAGCACCACCAATTCTCCGATTGAAGCATAGCGTTTCTTGGAGCTGCCGAGCACCTTGAAGACGCGGCCGAGTTTAGCTCCTGAATTGTCTGCTATTTGCACTAATGATTGCGGCTGTACCATAAAGAATTGGTTATTTTACTATAAAGTGCTTGTCTTTTGAAATCGGTCTTGATTCGATAATTTCCACTTTCTCGCCGAGCTGCTTGGTATTGCCGGCGTCGTGGGCCTTGAACTTCTTCCGCGTAGTCACGAATTTTTCATACTTCGGATGCTTCTTGAATCCGGAAATCTCAACGACAATTGTATCCTTCATCTTGTTCGAGACTACAATACCAGAGAGAACCTTTGGCTTTTTTGGCAGTTGTTTTTCCATATTATTTATAGTGAGTTTGTCGAACTATTTTTGGGCGTTAAGTTCGGTCATGATGCGGGCGATATTCTTCTTGGCAATGCTGCCGACTTTCACATTCTTTACCTTCGAACCGGCAGAACCGAACCGGAAAGCGCGCAATTTCTCGCGCTCTTCGTAAAGCGCTTTGATTAAATCCTTCGTCGACTTGCCTTTGTAAGAAGTTTTCTTCATTTTACTATCTACTAACTACTTTTGTTTTAAGCGGCAGCTTGGTACCGGCCTTACGAAGCGCCTCTCGCGCTTCCGGTTCGGCGATACCGTCCACTTCGAAGATAATGCGTCCCGCAAGAACTGGTGCAACATAGCCCTGAAGATCGCCCTTGCCCTTGCCAAGC
The DNA here is from genome assembly GCA_038058135.1 of Patescibacteria group bacterium. Classification (GTDB taxonomy): domain Bacteria; phylum Patescibacteriota; class Minisyncoccia; order Phycocordibacterales; family Zambryskibacteraceae; genus UBA5004. The sequence goes on along the minus strand of JBBUBT010000043.1, from coordinate 2,677 downwards.
TTCACTTCCGCGGGCTTTGAAGTATAAGGCATATCCGGGAAAATACGTATCCAGAGACGGCCGGTCTTCCCCACCGAGCGGGACAAAACCTTTCTCGCCGCTTCCAACTGCTCCGAGCGGATGCGGGCCGGACCCAGGGCCTTTAGGCCGAAAGAACCGAACGCCACAGTTGCTCCGCGGGAAGCCACGCCGACCTTCTTGGGATTTTTCCTCATGGTCTGCCACTTGCGATATTTAACTTTCTTTGGAAATAACATTTTGGTGGATTTAGGATTTAGGATTCATGATTTATGAATAATTCTTTAATCTTAAATCATAAATCTTACTTCTTCGCGTCAGCGAATATATCGCCTTTGTATATCCAAACTTTCACCCCGATAGTGCCGTACGGCATGACGGCTTTAGCCATAGCGTAATCGATATCGGCGCGAAGCGTCTGAAGCGGGATGCGGCCAAGCTTTCTATCCTCGGTCCTGCTCATAGTCGCTCCGCCAAGGCGACCGGCGAGGTATATGCGGACGCCTAAAACATCGCGGTTGGCCATGACTTTCTCAAGAGTCTGCTTCATCACTCGGCGGAACTGCAAATGCTTCTCGAGCCCTTCGACCACCATCTGGGCCACTATGGCCGCGTTCGACTCCGCCGACTTCACTTCCTTGATATCGAGCTTCACATCGACCTTTTCTTCAAGAAGCTTTTGCTTCTCAAGCATCTTCTTTATTTCTTTTCTTAAAATCTCCGCGCCATCACCCTGGCGACCAATAATCATGCCCGGTCGGGAGCTTGAGATGATGACGCGGAGATGCTTGGCGCTCCTCTCAATCTCCACATCGGCGACATAAGAGCCCTTGAGCTTCTTTTCCAGAAACTCACGTATCAAAACATCGCCCTTCAGATGCCACTTGTACTTACCCTTGGGAGAAAACCAGCGGCTCTTCCAGTCGCGGAGCACTCCCAGGCGGTGTGAATATGGATGGACTGTATGGGTCATATTATTTTTTCTCTGCGAGAACAACACTTATTCTACTGGTACGCTTTCGAATGGTGCTATTTCCTCCTCGGTAAGAACGTGGCTGATTTCTGTAAAGAGTAGGGCCGGCATCGACGCGAATTTCTTTGACGAA
>JBBUBT010000043.1:0-1453 GCA_038058135.1 Patescibacteria group bacterium | reverse complement strand
TTGGCATATGCCGAAGCGATAAGCTTTTTAAGCGGAAGCCCGGCGCGCTTCGGCATGAAGGTAAGAATGTCGAGAGCGTCGTTTACCGATTTGCCGCGCACGGTATCAGCCACCAACCTTACCTTCCTTGGCGATTGACGATAACTTTTCAAATGTGCTTTTGCCTCATTGGTCATTGGACATTAGTCATTTATTACTTTTTAGTCTCTGTTGCTCCCTTAGCGGCCTTAGCGGCGGCAATTTCCCCTTCCTTCTGGGCGGTCTCGAGCTCTTTCTGCATCTTGCCGCCATGACGGACGAACTTTCTGGTCAACGCAAACTCACCGAGGCGATGGCCAACCATGTCCTCGGTGACGAATACTTCTATGTGGCTTTTGCCATTATGGACCCCGAAGGTGAACCCGACCATCTCCGGAGCAATTTGCGAGGCCCTCGACCATGTCTTAATAACACCGGTTGATGTCGGCTTTTTGCCCTCGATCTTCTTTAAAACTCGGGGGTCGACGTATGGGCCTTTGGATGCGCTTCGCGTCATTTATCGTTAGGAATTCGAACAATTACAAATTAAAGAGCTCTTCGCGAGCTTCAAAACATAGTATATAAATCAAGGCTTAAAGTCAATAAAGCGAAAACCGCCTAAAAGGCGGTTTTCGCCATCCAAAGTATTATCTAGCTAATACCTTAAATATTATTGATTTCTACCGCTCATGTCCGCGCGCAGACGCTCCAAGAAACGAGATGCTTGCTCCTGGCCGCCGAGACCGAAGGAAAGGCCGAGAGCGAGTGAAATTGCAACTACAATGCCGGTAAAGAGAGTCTGGCTGAAGGCCGTGGCAATGCCCAATTGAGAAAGGGCTACCAAGATACCGAAGACCCAGACCGCCCATTTGGCGAGAGCGCCGGCGAAATGCGCCGAGCGCACGCCTGCGGTCTTGGCTCCAGTGACTACCACGCGCTCAATGACATCACCGATGACACCAGCCACCAAGAGGACCAGGGCGCCTACGATAACTCTGGGCAAGTAAGCCAGAACAACCTCCTGCAAGAAGAGATTTACCTGTGAGAGACCGAGCACATCGAAGGCCGCTACCAGGAAAATCACTATTACAAACCACTTGACGAGACCCCCTATGAAGGCGCCTGAATCGAGATTCATCCCACCGCGGCGCACGACTGTTTCGAGTCCTGCGCGGCGCAGAGCCTCATCTAGCTTAAGAGACCTGAGCACTTGCGCTATGGCCCGGCCCAGGAGAGCTCCGACTAGCCATCCGAGTATCAGGATGACCAAGGCAATCACAAGGTTTGGGACGAAATTAACCACTCCAACCCAGAGATTCTGGAAGGAAACGGTCAACACTTCTCCCCATGTATTTAATAACATATGTTCTTAACTGAATACTGTTAAATACCGCTTTTAAGGGTATGCCCCAATTATACACCTATAAATAAAGCC
>JBBUBT010000042.1:0-3627 GCA_038058135.1 Patescibacteria group bacterium | reverse complement strand
TATACCGTCAAAACTCGTGTTTTCGAGGGTCCTCTCGACCTATTGCTCGAGCTCGTAACGAAGAGGAAACTCTTCGTAAATGATGTCTCTCTTGCGGAAGTGACAGATGATTTCATCCGCTATATTGCTCTGAGCGAGGAATACTCGCTCTCAGAGTCTGCCGAGTTCATCCTCATCGCGTCAACTCTGATGCTTATTAAAAGCCGCTCGCTTTTGCCCATGCTTGAGCTTACCCGGGAAGAGGAGGCGAGCATTCACGATTTGGAAGACCAACTGGTCCTCTATGCCAGAGCGAAGGAGCTTGCCGCCGAACTCAAGAAAATCTTCGGCAAAAATATTATCTTCGAGAAGACACCGAGCAAAAACGATGTGATCGTTTTTACTCCAGACTCCAAAACCGATTTGTCCAACTTACGTCTCGCTTTAGGCGAACTCATCGCTACTCTGCCGAAGAAAGAAGTTCTGCCCAAGGTCATGGTTAAGAAGGTCATAAGTCTCGAAGAAATGATAGACAAGCTGGCGGAGCGAATTGTCAAAGCGGGCAAACTTAACTTCCGAGACTTGAAGCACGAGGACAAACTCTCCACTATCGTTGGTTTCCTCGCCATGCTGGAGCTTGTGAAGCGCGGAGCGATCCTTGCCACGCAGGAAGCCGGAGGTGAAATAGAAATAAGCCATGTCTGACCTGGAACGGAAAATCGAATCGGTGCTCTTTTTCAAAAATGAACCCGTGGCTCTTTCGGAACTTTCGAAAATCCTTCATGTGCCGAAAGAGAAGCTCCAAGAAACAATTTCCAAGTTACAAGAAGAATTCAGCAATAGAGGAATAGTTATCATTACGAATGGCGACGAAGTGAGTCTGGGAACTCACCCCGACAATTCGGGATTAATCGAAAAGATTCAGAAAGAGGAATTATCGCGCGAACTGGGCCGAGCCGGGCTCGAGACCCTCTCCGTTATTCTCTATCGCGGACCGGTCTCAAGGCGGGAAATCGACCATATCCGGGGCGTCAATTCCACTTTTATTTTACGAGCCCTGCTTATCCGGGGACTTGTAGAACGGACGGAAGGGACGGAGAGAAGTTATAGTTATAAGCCGACGCTCAAGCTCCTTGAGCATCTGGGCGTCACCCAGCGGGAAGATTTGCCAGAATTTACTACCGCCTTCGCTAAGATTGAAGAGTTTATAAAAACCAATCCAAATGAAGAATAAAATTCCGGAATTAAGATTTTTTGCCGCGCTCGCCGTATCCGTCTCTATTCTTATCGTGAGCTCTTACGCATTTGGTTCCCGCGAAGATAGAGGGAACGCTCCCATTGCAGAAGAAAAAGTTTTGAAGCCATTTCCCGCCGTTACGCTTAAAGCCAAGGCCGCTTATGTCTACGATTCTCGCACCAAGACTGTCCTATTCGTCTTTAATGAAAATAAAAGGATGCCCCTTGCCTCGCTTACCAAGCTCATGTCAGCCCTAGTCGCTGTAGATATAAGTCCCGATTACGGCACGGTCACCGTAAGCAAAGAAGCGCTAACTGCCGACGGCGACAGCGGGCTCCGTCCTGGGGAAAAATGGCAACTCAAGGACCTCCTAGACTTCTCACTCGTTTCTTCTTCCAATGACGGTATTCGGGCCGTAGCCCTGGCCTTGGGAGCACTTGATCGTTCGGGAGTCGGAAGTCAGGAAATTATTCAGGATTTCGTCATGCAGATGAATAAGAAAGCGGCGGAGCTTGATTTGAAAAATACTTATTTCTGGAATGAAACCGGCCTCGATGAATCGGAAATGAAGGGGGGCGCTTACGGCACGGCAAGAGATATGACCATGCTTCTAGAGCACATCATCGCTTATCATCCGGAAATATTAGAAGCCACGAAAACATCTTCACTCTCGGTTCCTTCTCTTGACGGCTTTAAGCATGAGGCGAAAAACACCAATATTCTCGCCCTCCGCATTCCCGGACTTCTCGGTTCGAAAACCGGCTTTACCAGTACAGCCGGCGGCAACTTGGTTTTCGCCTTCGACCCAGAACTGGGCCGGCCGATAATTGTCTCTATCATGGGCTCAACCGAAGAGGGGCGGTTTGAAGACGCGGAGACGCTTATCAATGCCGTACTCCAATATCTAAACCAGAATTAATTATGTGCGGGATAACAGGAATTATCGATAGGGGCATAAAAGACAGGGAAGAGGTCGTGAGAAGAATGACGGAAAAAATTATTCACCGCGGCCCGGATGACGACGGCTATTTCACCGATAAGTATGCCTCCCTAGGCATGCGCCGGCTCTCTATAATCGATCTTTCCAGAGGTAAGCAACCGATTTCTTCGACCGATGGCCGTTATCTCATATTTTTCAACGGGGAGATTTACAACTATAAAGAGATAAAAAAAGAACTAAGCGATTACGCTTTTAAAACGGACAGCGATACCGAAGTGATTCTTGCGGGATTCATAAAATTTGGTCCAGATATTCTCAAAAAACTTCGTGGCATGTTTGCTTTCTGTATTTACGATACCGTTGAGAAAAAAGTTTTTATTGCTAGAGATTTCTTCGGCATCAAACCACTTTATTATCTGAAAGACGGCAATAAAATTACCGCTTTTTCCTCCGAAATAAAAAGTTTTTTGAAGCTCCCGGGCTTTCAGGCGGAAGTAAACGACGCCGCAGTCTATAATTACTTGTCTTTCCAGTACAATCCGCTCGACGAAACTTTTTTCAAAGACGTCTACAAGCTTCCGCCGGCGCACTCCTTGTCTATCGACCTTAAAACAGGAAGTTTTGAACTAAACCGATACTGGAGATTTGGATTTAAGCAGAATGATTTCCTAAAGGAGAATGATACGAAACAGAAAATTCTTGAGACTATGGAGGATTCAGTCGCCCACCATATGATAGCCGATGTACCGGTGGGCTCTTTCCTTTCCGGTGGTATAGACTCTTCTATCATTGCCACTCTGATGCAGCGCCGACGTTCTGAGGAACAGAAGTCGGCGTCCCGACCGGAAGCGTCGGGAAAAATCAAAACGTTTACAGTTACGTTTGGAGATGTTTCCGAAGGAGTTGAAGCCAAAGAGACGGCGGAGCCACTGGGCACAGACCACACAGAGATTACTATCGGGGCGAAAGAGTATTTCGAAGCTCTTCCCAAGGCCGTATGGCACTTCGACGAGCCGGTGGCAGACCCTTCGGCCTTAGGCCTTTATTTCCTCTCGCGGGAAGCGAGGAAATCGGTAAAGGTGGTGCTCTCTGGCGAAGGGGCCGACGAGCTCTTTGGCGGCTACAATATCTATCTTGAACCATTTGCTCGAAGGTGGATTGCTTGGCTGCCGCGCCTTGTCCTTAAATTCCTAACCGCCTTACCTCTGCGAGGCAGAAATTACGCCGAGCGAGCTCTTTCACGCCTTGAGGACTGGTACATAGGCAATGCCTCTGTATTTAAGCCAGAAGAAATTAAAAAATTTTGGAAAGGCGAAATTACGTCAAGGATGCCCCTTGACACTCTGTACAGAGAGGCGGGCGGATTGTCGGATTCAACTAAAATGCAATATATCGATATCAATACCTGGCTTATCGGAGATATTCTGGCTAAAGCGGACAAAATGACCATGGCGCATTCGCTTGAACTCAG
>JBBUBT010000041.1:0-9472 GCA_038058135.1 Patescibacteria group bacterium | reverse complement strand
TTTGCCCCGCACGTTGGCTTATACGCGTTCCCTGTTTTGACCGCGACTGGACAGTGGCTTTAGCTGCCGAGCTTGGAGTAGATTCGCGGTTGGATGAGACGCATTTTATCGAATATACCCGCGAGAGTTTTGAGAAAGAGATGGGAAAAGCCGGATTAAAAATAGCTTATCTTGAAGTACGTTGGGGAGAAATCTGGACAGAATTGAAACCTATATGAAAATTTTAGGCATTTCCCTCGGACACGATTCTAATCTAGCGTTGGTCGAAGACGGCAGAGTTACTGCTATCATGGAAGCCGAACGCTACTTCAGGCAGAAACGCTATAAGTTCTCCGCCGAACATCTTGGGCCCGGCAAGTTTCCCAGCACCTTTCAATATACCGACGTAGAAGATTTGAAACTTTTCCTGAATCTGGTGAAGAAAGAATGGGGGACAAAACGTCCGGGGGATGTTTTGTCGTTCGACGCCGTAGCAGTCCAGAACCAGGGACGCAAAGAGGAGTTCGAGAATTTAAAAGTCTTGCTGAAGGACATTGGAATCGATTACGGAGAAATTCATCATGTCGACCACCATCTCTCGCACGCCGCTCTCTCGTACTTCACTTCCCCATTCTCCGAAGCGCTCGTGCTCTCTTATGACGGCATCGGCAATGACGGCAGAACGGTATTCTTCACGGCGAAAGACAATAAACTCTTATACTTGGCCAATATTCCCATCGCCTTCGGCCAGAGCTACAACAACCTCGGTTACATCTTGGGCATCAATCCCGAGATTGAAGGCACTACTTCTGGTAAGACCATGGGCCTTGCTTCCTACGGCAAAGTTCGGTCAGAGTGGTTGCCATACGCGCGCGAATACGTGCTTAAGTATCAGAAATTCCGCACGGCCAAGCTTGAAGGGCTTCAACAGCGCGGCGCGGGACACAGGATAAACGACGTCGGTCTTCGCGACATCCCGGAGCTCAAAAAATACCTGTTGGAGAGAAAGTACCCTTTTGAAGCCGCTGATATCAGAGACAAATTTAAAATAGCTTTCGGCCTCATACCCCGGAATGAGCTTCGTCTGCCGGGTCCAAGAGACAAGGATGCCCAGGACTTGGCCGCCACGGTTCAAGAGGCCTGGACGGAAGAGGTTATGAAGCTTTTAAAGGAACACGGCAGCGGATATAGGAATCTCTGCGTTGTCGGCGGCTGCGCGCTCAACGGCACGACCAATTACGTTATTGAGAGAAGCGGCCTTTTCGAGCGGACCCACTTCATCCCCAATCCTTCGGACTGCGGATTGGCTTCTGGCGCAGCTTTGCATGTTTATTACGGGATAAAAAATAACGATTTCAGCGGCGCCAAAGATTATTTTTCTCCTTATATCGGTTCGGAGCCGTTCGATCTGGACAAGCTCGAGGAATTGAAACAGAAATACCCGCACAAAGAAGTGTCCGCGGAATCTTTGCCCAAAGTGTTCGCCAAGCTCGTTTCTGAAAACCTCATTGTCGGCTTTATAAGCGGACGCTACGAAGTGGGCCCCCGTGCCTTGGGCAACCGCTCCATCCTCTGCAACCCCCTCAATCCCAATATGCGAGACATTCTAAATGACAAGGTCAAGCACCGCGAATGGTACCGGCCGTTCGCACCCATAGTTACGGAAGAAGATTCGCACAAATACTTTACCAACACGGCGCCGGTGCCCTACATGTCCGTCATCTGCGAGACGCGCCCGGAATTCCGAGATCGGCTGCCCTCGATAACCCATGTTGACGGCACGGCGCGCATTCAGACCGTGAACCGCGGCCAAAATTCTCTTATCTATGACGCGCTCAAGGAATTCGAGAAGCTTTCCGGCTACCCAATTTTCCTCAATACCTCGTTTAACCCCGCCGGAGAGCCGATACTGAATTTCTGCGAAGTCGGCCTCGAAATGCTCGGCAAAACCGACCTTGACTTGGTAATTATCGAAAATGCTGTATTCTCTAATAATGCTAAAAAGCATCTTTTGGAAACCATATAGCCGGCTCTTTATCATAGGAGACAATACCGGCTGGGTTACAGACGTTGAAGCCGCGGATCTTAAAAACTTCGCCGAGAAACTCGGTGTTAAGGCGGAGATAGTCAAGAGAATGTACTTTAACCTGCCTCAAGCGGTGCATTACACTTCGCAGTTTTCTCTCTTGCTTCCCATTTACAAGAGCAGAAACCGCCTTTCCGTGGATTATTACCACGGCAAACCGAAGCAGGGTGAAAATTTCCAAAGATGTTTTGAGGCACTTGAGGTTCATCATGGGCAATTTGCGCGCGTGAGAGTCTCCAACAAAGAGATGGAGAGACTGGTTAAATCTTCCGGCATTGACCCTCAAAAGGTTGTGAGAATTCCGATTGGCGTAGACTTGAAACTGTTTAAGCATACTTCTCCTGAGAAAAAGCGGGTGATGCGAGAGAAGCTTAATATCCCTCAAGATGCCGTGGTAATCGGTTCATTCCAAAAAGATGGCAGCGGCTGGGGCGAAGGTCTTGAGCCGAAACTAATCAAAGGTCCGGATATATTTCTGAAAGTCGTCGGAAAGATTAAGAAAGATATTCCGAATCTATGGGTTTTATTATCCGGGCCTTCCCGCGGTTACGTCAAAAATGGTTTGGAAAGGCTTGGTGTGTCCTACCGACACAAATACTTCAAGAATATTTCCGAGATATCGAACTTATATGACGCGTTAGACCTATACCTTGTCACCAGTCGCGAAGAGGGCGGACCGAAAGCCTGCCTTGAGAGCATGGCCAAGGGAATACCGCTCGTGACGACCCGAGTCGGTCAGGTCAAAGACCTCGTAATAAACGGGGAAAATGCTATGATGGCTCCAGTTGATGATGTGGAGAAATTGTCTGCTTTTTCTCTGGAGGTTTTGCAAGACAAAGTCTTAGAGAAGAAATTGATTCAAAACGGCTTTAAAACCGCAAGGAATAACAGTCATGAATCACAGTTGCCTTTATGGAAAGAATACTTTAAAGGTTTAGTTGCCTATGACTAATAAACTGATTCTGATATTGGTTGGCGCATCTTTTCTTCTGTCTTTGCTTTATTCTTTTTACTATCAAGTTCCTTTATACGTCGACGCCAGAGCATACGATACTATCGCTCAAAATCTCGCTAACGGTCTGGGCTATCGGGAAGACGTTAGTTTACCGACGGAACTTGACCGTTCCATCGTGAGAGTCGGGCCGGGCTACGAATTCTTCCTCGCCGGTGTCTACATTATTTTCGGCCATCACATTGAGGTGATTTGGGTGTTGCAAGCGCTGCTCTTGGCGGCATCGGTTTGGTTGACCTTTATTATCTCGCGTTTGGTTTTTAAAGAAAATTGGCATCCGCTCGTAGGTTTTGCCGCAGCGGCGCTGGTGGCCTTGTCACCAGACCTCATCTTAGCGTCGTCGATGCTCCTGACCGAGACATTGTCAATCTTTCTCTTACTATTGACTGTTTATGTCATTTTCAGGCGCCTCGACAACGTATCCTACCCTAATACGGCCTTGTCGGCTTTTTTGCTTGGTCTGGCCTTTTTTGTGCGCACCACGCTTGGCATAGTTCTTGTCGTCATAACGGTCTTTGAAGTTCTTAACAGACGATACAAGCACGTCCTATTGTTCGTATTCGTATTCTTACTTGTTTTAACTCCTTGGACCGTGAGAAATTACCTTCAATACCACGCCTTCATACCTGCCAATCTGGCCGGTGGCGTGGATCTCTTGGCTGGCAACCACGACAGAGCCACTGGTGAATTGATAGACCAGTTGCCAAAGCATATTAACGAAAAATACATTGGCCTTAGTACGGTTGAAGGCGACAGGGCGATGATGAAAGATGCTATTATCTACATCTTATCCAATCCTCTACAATTTGCAAAACTTACCCTCCTGCGGCTATCTACGTACTTTTCGTTCGCCCGACCGACCGGCTGGTGGTTCCACCTCTCTGGCACAGAACAAATCTTAACCCTTTTGTCTTCGGCATTATATTCGGTGATTTTATTTACTCTCGGATTAAGCGGAGTTGTCTTGTCGACAAAAATTATTAAGAAACAGGAAGATTCAAGCAATCGGACGGCTCTCATGTGGGCCCTTCTTTTCTCCATCCCCCTGTCCATAATTTTCATCATCGTCGAAACTAGATACCGATATCCCGTATATCCTCTTCTAGCAATCTTTGCAGGGTTTACCGTCTCCGTATTTTACCGAGAACGCCACCGCGCTGGGAGAATAATTCTAATAATGTTTGCAATCTTATCAGCTAATTCTATTTTCGATATTTTGAGAAATATCGGCCGCATCATAGAAAGACTTTCATAAATAAGAATGGAAACCAGCTACGAAGGGAAAGATCTTGAAGCGATGTTATTCGCAGAAAATTATCACCAATGGATACTTGACCAATTCAAGCCGTTTCTTGGGAATCATGTTCTAGAAGTCGGTGCGGGACGCGGAGATTTCTCTGTAGCGCTACTTAATAGTGAGAAGATCTCTGGACTTGTCGCGATTGAACCCTCAAAAGAGATGTATCCGATGCTCGAAAGGCGTCTTAAGGAAGACAGCCGGGTTATTTTCCATCAGGCAGTTTTTGCCGATATGTATAGGAAGTATCGTGAATATTTTGATTCAGTTATCTATGTAAACGTTTTGGAACATGTAGAAAACGACGCTCAAGAACTAACCTACATCCGTGAGTCGCTTAAAGAAGGGGGTAGAGTATGTATTTTTGTCCCTACCCTTCCTTGGCTTTATTCAAAATTTGATGCTTCAGTAGGCCACTACCGAAGATACACGAAAAAACAACTGAGGCAGCTCTTAGAACAAAATGGTTTTAAGATAGAAAAAATCTCCTATTTCGACATTGTAGGAATTGTTCCATGGTTTATATTCATCAAACTTCTAGGAGGGAAATTGGGGACTTCTAATGTTCTACTTTATGACAAGATAATAGTCCCTCTTATGAGAAGAATTGAATCGGTCATAACAGCGCCACTGGGAAAAAACTTGATTGCAATTGGCATAAAGAAATAAATAAACCCCCTCGCCGCATTAACGGCAAGGGGGTCATGGACGAAGATGGATCAGCCGGAGCGCCTCAAGATTGAGGAAGGTAGCATCGATTGGCCCATTGAATGTTCGTAGAGAAGAGCCGGCGCCCCCGAATTGAATGGAACGCCGAGAGTCTTGCGTACACGCTCCTCCATACGGTCGCGTTCTTTCACGAGGGAAGCCGCCGACAAGTGCTCAGTCCTGACGAAGGACTGATAGCCGCCCGGCTTGCCTTTGTAGTATTCGGCTACTTCGACAAAACTCGTGTCCTGCTGATACTGACGGTCTCCACCTTTCGGGCACGTGTAGACCCATTCGTTACCGCAAGTTACGGCTTCGTCATAGTACGGCGTGCCTGGGTACGTAGTAATGATAGTCAGGTCGAAGTCGTCTGGCTTAGCTGTAAGCAACCAATCTTGGGTTTCCGCCAAAGTCTCCCGGCTCTCACCGGGATGTCCGATGGACATCAGAGCCTTTACCTTGAGACCAGCGTGGTGAGCGATTTCGACACAACGGCTGTTGTCATCTCGAGTCGCCTTTTTGTCGATGTTTTCGAGAATCCGGGGCGAGCCGGACTCGAACCCGACCAGAATCCAGCGGAATCCGGCCTCATACATCGCTTCCGCCTGCTCTTCGGTAAATAGCTCCGACTTCACGAAACCTCGCAGCTTCCACGAGACGCCGAGTTCTTTCTGCTTATCGGAGATGAGCCGCATGAGCGGAATCATATCGCGATTTACATTGAGCTCGTCGTCGTAAAGCATGAAGGCGCTACGATGGTAAGTCTCGTAGAGACTTACCATCTCAGCAACGACATTCTCTGACGAACGCTGCCGCACTCGTCTGAACGACGATGATGCTCGTCCGCCGCAGAACTTACAGCCAAATGGGCAGCCAAGCTGAGCAATAAGAGATAGAGCTCGTTCCCCATCGATGTGATAGTGGTACGAGTCGACATCGACAAGATGCCGAGCTGGGTACGGAAGCTCCGAGAGCCTGTCCTTAGTGAGGAAAAGTTCGGAGCGCGGGTCGTCGGCGTCGACAAGCTTTGGACTTGTCGGGGAAAGTGCGCGAAGAATTGCTTCTTCCCCATCTCCAGCGACCAAGACATCGAAAAGGGTTTCCATCTCGCGATAAGCCGTACGCGCCCTGGCCATTCCTTTCTTGAATGCAGCCACAGTCAGTGTGACGTGCGGGCCCCCAAGAATGACTCGGGCATCGCTTCGGTTTGCGCGCAGGACGCACGCGATAGCCGCGGCGGCGGGAAGTTGCGGGGTCGTAGCAGTCAGGCCGAAAACTCCGGCAGACGACTGCGTTGCGTGGTCCGCGATGGCCTGCTCGAAATTGGAAACACCGGAGAGGTCTATAACCTCGACCGGAATCTTCTTCTGTTCGAGTACCGCCGCCACGCGCAGAATCCCCAGGGACATAAAGACCCTTTCATCCAGGAGAAACCCGGATGGCGGGATAACTAGACAAACGGGCCCTTCCATCGGAAACCTCCTGTTAAGAACGCCTAGAGAGAGTATATACTTTAATCTCTAACTGACAAAGCGATACTTAATAATGGTCCAGAGTATTTTAAAACCGTGTCTCCAGTTTATTTTCTTCCCTTCCGCGTAACCTCTTGGGTGATAGTGTATCGGCACGTCAATGGGTTTATATCCTTTTTTCAGAATTTTGCATAGGAGCTCATTGTCAAAGTCGAAATCATTTGTTTTTACCTCGATTGATTTTAGAAGTTTGCTTTCAAAGGCCTTATAGCATCCTTCATACTCGCCGGCATTGTGCCAATAAAGAAGATTGGTTGTCCAGGTGATGGCATGATTCCCCAGCCAGCCGAAAACACCAATCATTACGAAATCTCTCTCGCGCGACAATCTCGTTTCAATGCGCACTCCATTAGTGACCTTGGTCTTCCCGTCAAGTATCGGTTTAACCATGGCTTCGTAATCATTCGGGTCATATTCAAGGTCAGCGTCCTGGAAAATAACAATGTCTCCAATCGATTCTTTGATGCCAGCTTTAAGCGCGCCTCCCTTGCCGCGATTGGGTGTCAGATTAATGACTTTAAGACCGGTAACCCCCTTGAGAAGCTCGGCTGTTCCATCTTTCGAACTATCATTGACTATAATTATTTCTTTTTCCAAACCGCTTTCCGCCGCTCTTACTCGCCTGATTATTTCAAGTATGGTTTTCTCTTCGTTATAGGCAGGAATGACGACCGAGAGCTTCATTGAGCTGATTATTAAAGATTGCTACAATACATTACCATGCATTACCGATTTCTGCTTATTGCCCTGGCCTTCAACGCTGGAGCCAATATCTTGCTTAAAATTGGAGCCATGAGCGATAAGGGAACTGGCATCAGAGCGCTTCTTGAGAACCCTTACGCGATCGCGGGGGTCGCCATTTTCGCTTCCAATGTTTATTTCTATATCCAGGCTTTAAGGGTTCTTCCCATCTCTCTAGTCTACCCTATCATAACCGCAGCCGGATTCCTGATAATAAATAGCTACGGAATACTCATGCTAAAGGAGCCGGTCTCAATCTTGAGCGTAACGGGATACGTCCTAATTATTGTCGGTATTACTCTCCTGGCCGTAAGTTATAAATAACGCTCATATGAGCATATTAGCTAAAATCAAGCATCTCTTATACGGGCCAGAAATCACCATTTTCCACGAATTCCAGAAGCCCCCTTATGGCGGCGGCAATCAGTTTCTAATCGCCCTGGAAAAAGAGCTGAAGCGCAGAAGAGAAGATGTCGGCCGAAACAAGATTGGAAAAAATACCAAAGCCGTCCTCTTTAACTCCTTCAATTTCAACTTCGACCAGCTTAAAAGCGCGGCGGGCAAATTCCATCCCAAAATGGTTCATCGCGTCGATGGACCGATAAGCGCGTACAGAGGAGAAAGCGCCGAAATAGACAGGAAAATCTGGGCGTGGAACCATGAGCTTGCCGACAAAACCGTCTTCCAATCGCACTACAGCCTCGACAAGCATATCGAGCTTGGCCTGAATTTTAAGAGTCCGAGCGTCATTCCAAATGCATCAGATTCGGAAATCTTCAACAGGGCGGGGAGAATCCCGCCGCCGGACGGAAAAAGAAAAATCAAACTTATCGCCGCCTCATGGTCGGACAATTCCAGAAAGGGCGGCCCTTTCCTCGAATGGCTGGACGAAAATCTCGACCGGGATATTTATGAGCTCACTTTTGTCGGGCGCACCAAGGCAAGTTTCCACGGGGCGAAAGTAATCGGGGCCGTGCCGCCGGAAAAACTGGCGGAAATTTTAAAAGAGCATGATATCTACATCGCTCCGAGTGAGAACGACCCTTGCTCCAACGCTTTACTTGAAGCTCTGTCGTGCGGACTGCCGGCGGCTTACCTCAAATCCGGAGGTCACTCGGAGCTAGTAAAAGACGCGGGCGTCGGCTTTAGCGGAAAAGAAGAAATGCTTACGGCTGTAAACAAGGTGGCCGGCGATTATGAAAGTTATCAGAGTAAAATCAAGACGCTTTCTCTCTCGGAAGTTGCGGACAAGTATCTCGAAATATTGAAATGAAAAAGTATATCCCCAAATTTATCAAATATCCTCTCATTGTTCTATACGTATTCGGACGCTGCATCTTGCGCGGCTTGCCGGCGAAAGGCGTTCGGCTGAATCTGGCCGGAGTTCTGCCCCCCAAGGGCCCGAAAAAAATCGTGCATGGAGGCAAAGTAAAGCTCTTGCATCTGCGAGAGCGCTTCGGCGATACGTGGAAAAATTTCAATATCGCCTACTTCGTATCTAGCGGCCTGCCTTTCGCTCCGGCTCTTTGGATGAAAATTTATAAACTTTTTGGCATTAAAGCAGTTTGGAATCAGAACGGCGTAGCATACCCCGCCCTCTATTCCGAAGAGACCGTGAGCAGAATAAACCGCCTTTTAAAGCCGATGCATTTGAGTGACCATGTTATCTATCAGACAGAATTCACAAGGCGCTCTGCGGACAAATATTTAGGCCAGTTCCATGGCAATTCGTCCGTGATTATCAATCCGGTCGACACTAAAAAATTCAGACCGGCAAATGCTCCGCTGGCTGCAGAGCCTTTGGTTCTACTGATGCTTGGCAATCACTTCGAGTCGAAAGAGAGAATGGACGTATCTGTCGGAGCATTAAAAATACTCAGGGGAAAGGGCTTGAATCTTAAGCTTATAATAATAGGGCGAATGGATATGGACTATGGTGTAGAAGAAGGATGGATAGAGAAACGCGGAGCATACTCGCAGGAAGATGCTCCGGCATTATTCCAGTCGGCCCACATTTTCCTCCATCTCAAATGCCTCGACCCATGCCCCACCACCGTACTTGAAGCTCTGGCGTCCGGCCTGCCAGTGATAGGGCTGGACAACGGCGGTATGCCGGA
>JBBUBT010000040.1:0-4338 GCA_038058135.1 Patescibacteria group bacterium | reverse complement strand
ACACCTCTCGCCTCAGAGACCTTCATAGCATTGGTGGTGTTTTGGTTGAAGAACAAACTCTCGATAGCCAAATCTTGCGGTCTCCATTTCTTTACTATCCTCCTCAACTCCTTGCCAATCATAAGCAGTCTTTCCTCATGGGGGAGCTTACGATTCGTCTCAATACAACAAGAAAAAAGCACCCCTTTTTCATCAAGAATGGCAACTCCCACTCGGTCAAAACCAGGGTCTATTGCCATAACTCTACTAGACATACCAAAAGTGTATGTTTAAAGCCATAAAATAAAAAGTCCTTGACAAGTTAAGTCATGGGGTGTATAATATAAAGAGATAGTGAGGCATATGCTTCACAAGGAGAAAAGACATGAAGAAGATCGACTGGGGCATGGTTTTTCCACTCTTCGGGCTCATCGTGTTCATCGCTCTCGCGCTGGCGGTAGTTGGTCGAGAGTTCCTGAAGCACGAGATGTACGCCTACAACCTGTCGGCGCCGATCTCGTGGATCGCAGTCGCAACCCACTTCACGATCATCTACTTCGTTGTGGTGGAGATGTTCCTCTCCATCCAAGTGGTGAGAGAGCTCGCTGGGCTCGAGCCGCTCGACAAGTGGTTCTGAAGACGTTCTTCGGGCGCATTTCCTGGGTGGGGCGAGAGCGTAATACGCTCTCGCCCTTTCGTTTTATAAAAATTCATATACGCTACAATCTAGCTATAGCTATAAAGTAACGTATACGCTATTTAGTCACGATCGGGAAAAGATAACGTATTTAACTTATAAACTTCTAACTTTAAAACTTATAAACTTACTCCGCGTTGGTGTAGACATCCTGGACTTCGTCATTGTCTTCAAGTTCTTCGATTAATTTTTCTAAAGCTCGACCATCTTCCTCTGAAATTTTCACCGTAGCTGTCGGTTGTAAGTCGTTAGTTGTTTGCTCCCTTTTAAATGCCCACATAGCGGAACCGGGTGTGGCAAGAGAGAAACCGTGTTTCGATAAAATAAATTTAATTTCTTGCGCCGCCTTGTTTCTGCTATCTGTCAGTGTCTCGATAATAAGGGCCGAACCGCCCGGGCCGTAGGCCTCATAGGTTATAGGTTCTAGGTTCTGGGTGCTAGGATCGGAACCTTTTTTGACCGCGCGTTCAATGTTATCAGCGGGCATATTATATTCGCGTGCCTTGTCTATGGCCGCACGAAGAATGGGAGAGGAGGTATCGCCCCTAACCTGTTTTGAGGCCGTCGAGATTAAACGGGCCATCTTGGAAAAGATTTTCGACTTGGCCGCGTCCGTACCGGCTTTCTTATTCTTTATCTTCGACCATTTATTGTGTCCGGACATGGCCCTAGCTTATAGCTTCTAGGTTCTAGCGTCTAGCTTTAACCCCCTATCGTCCCCCTTGTCAGGGGGACTTAATAAAGAAACCTCCCCTGACAAGGGGAGGCCGGGAGGGGTTATTATAATAATTTTTTCTGCAAGTTGGCCGGTACTTTCTTGCCCAGATGTGCATAAGCGTGCTGGGTAAGAGCGCGGCCGCGCGTGGTGCGCTCGATAAGCCCGAGCTGCAAGAGATACGGCTCGTTAAATTCCTCGATAGTCGCTTCTTCTTCAGAGAGCGCGGCCGCCAAGGTGCCAAGTCCTACCGGCCCGCCGCCGAATTTCTCCGCTATCACCAGAAGCAAATGCCTGTCGGCGGGAGAAAGACCCTTTTCATCAATGCCGAGAAGTTTCAAAGAAAGATTAACTGTTTCAAGGTCAAGCGGTCGTCCCTCCACTTGGGCGAAGTCGCGGGCACGCTTTAGAAAGTAATTGGCTGTGCGCGGGGTAAAGCGCGAGCGCTTGGCAATTTCTTTTTCTGCCCCCTTTTCAATTTTTACACCGATAATCTTGGCCGAGCGGCGCAAAATTTCCTCAATTTCCTTTTCGCTGTAGAACTCGAGACGGAAAACTCCGCCGGAGAAGCGACTGCGTAAAGGTGAGGAAATCATGGCCACGCGCGTGGTGGCCGCCAAGAGGGTAAAGGGCGGTAGTTCAAGCTGGAGAGTTCTTGCCGAAGGTCCTTTGCCGATGATAATGTCGAGTACGCCTGATTCCATGGCCGGATAAAGCACTTCCTCTATGGTTTTATTGAGCCGGTGAATCTCGTCGATGAATAAAATATCTCCCGCCGCGAGGTTGGTAAGGATGGAGGCAAGGTCGCCCACCCGCTCGATGGCCGGACCCGATGTGATTTTTAAATTTCTACCGCTCTCCTTCGCCACCAAGTGAGCCAAGGTAGTTTTGCCGAGCCCCGGCGGGCCGTAGAAAAGTACGTGTTCCGGCGGAACGCCGCGCTCCGTGGCCGCCTTGATTAGAATATTGAGATTATCCTTGACCGCCTTCTGGCCCACGTAATCTTCCCAACTCGAAGGGCGTAATTCTTTGTCCAGAAATGAAGCGTAATTCGGCTCTTCTGCCGTTTCTTTTTCTTTCTTTGCCTTTGTTTTTGAGCTTGACATAAAAAGTTTTCTGTGCTAGACTTTAAAAGTAATCTAGTTCATGAATCTCTAAGCAACGGATAGTTTTCCAAGGACGTCCTGGTAATCTTTATGACTACTGGGGTCATCCTCAAGAAGATTGTTTGCTTTTGCTTAGAGATTCATGCACTCGATCTTACTCGATATTAACCACTCTCCCCAATTCTTCAAGAGTGGTAATGCCTGTCAAGACCTTTAAGATACCGTCTTGTTCCAAAGTCAATAGTCTCTGGCCTTTGGCCGCTTCGCGGATATCGCGCTCGGAAGGATTGGTAATCACCGCCTTTTCTATCTCATTGTCGACCAGTATCGCTTCGAAGACTCCGATGCGGCCCTTGAAGCCCAGATTATTACACTTCGGGCATCCAGCCGCGCCCCAAACCTTATCTTTTTGCACTCCCTCGAGATAGCTTTTATCGACAATGCCGGAAAGAATGCTCTCGACAAGCTCCTTATCCTTGCCCTCCAAAACTATTTCTTTCCTGCACGACTCACAGAGCTTTCGTACCAAACGCTGGGCGATTGAGATATTTACGGCCGAGCTCATGACCTTGGGATTAACGCCCAGGTCTAAGAGCCGAGGGAAGGACCCGGCCGCGTTATTGGTATGGAGAGTCGAGAGCACTAAGTGGCCGGTCAATGCGGCGTTGACCGCCACTCCGGCCGTCTCCTCGTCCCTAATTTCTCCTACCATGATAACATCCGGGTCTTGGCGCAAAGCGCTTCTTAAGCCTTCGGCGAAAGTGTAGCCCTTTTCCGCTTCGGCCTGGGTCTGAACGATACCCTCGATATGGTATTCAATCGGGTTCTCGATGGTGATGACTTTTATTTCCGGGGTATAAATCTTTTTCAAAAAGGCGTAGAGGGTGGTGGTCTTGCCGGAGCCGGTAGGGCCGGTGGTAAGTATCATGCCGTTCGGCTTCCTTATCTCTTTTTGCATAATAGCCAGAAGTTTCGGATGGATGCCGAGCTCTTCCAACTCCACGCTGATGGCTTCCGGATTTAAGACGCGCAAGACCACGGACTCGCCGTATGGTCCAGGCAAAAGGGAAGTGCGCACCTCTATTTCAACACTCTCGAGTTTGATGGAGAATCGGCCGTCCTGCGCCTTCTCGACCACGTTTAGCTTAAGTTCGCTAATAAGTTTTATTCTAGAGAGCAGAAGTCCGTAAGTTTCCGTGTCGAAGTGGAGAATATCGGTCAAGACACCGTCAAGACGGTAGCGCAGGCGCACATCCGACTCTTCCGGCTCCAGGTGAATGTCGGAGGCCTTGAGTGTTATCGCCCCGGCAAGAATTATTTCGAGAATTCTTGATATCCGGTAAGCGCGTTTCAGGGAAAGTACTCCCTCGATTAATTTCTTAATGTCCGAGAGCGAAGAGACCGACTTGGTAATCTTCAATATCTCTTCGTTCGAAATATCCAGGGCGCCGGACTTCGTCTCGAACGAATAAGAAAGGTCTTTGTATCTTTCCCAGACCGTTTCGAGACTCTGATGCGAGACCATGAAGATTTCCGTCTGGAAGCCGCGCCGCTTGAGGTCCTCAATGGCCGAAAGAGTCTTCTCGTTCTGGGGCGACAGCACGGCTACGTCAATTTTCTTGTCCGTGGCGTTGAAAACAGCGAGGCCCGCCTCCCGAGCTCCCGCTTCCGGGATGACGCGCAAAGCGTCTATGTTTATGGGGTGGACCGAGAGGTCCAGGTAGGGGACGCCATGGCGGAGGGCGAGTTCGGCCGCGAGCGCTTCCTCCTCTTTCTTATGCAGGGTACGTACCCGCTCATCCTGCCTCTCTTCGTCGAAAACAACCATGCATTTATTGTAC
>JBBUBT010000039.1:0-1499 GCA_038058135.1 Patescibacteria group bacterium | reverse complement strand
CTTCAAAAACATATGTATTACCAGTATACACAGCCACCAAAACCTGTCAAATCCCAGTCTTGTCCAATACAAGATGATACCCAAATGAAAACGGATTCCAATACAAAATGAGCCCATAAAGAGCTCACTTTGGATTCCGTCAGTCATACTGGTGATATATGAAGATCACCATGAATGACGAGAATGTTTTAAGTATTGCACAACTTCGAAATTTCCTCTCGGGAGTTGGAACAATATCATTTAACATTAACAAGAGAGGAAATCGCAACAAACAGGAGATGTATGATTGGGTTGGTAATCTGCTCTCCAAAGTCAGATATTTTTCTTTGAAAAAGAAAGAAAGAGGAATCGTAGTTGGTTATGTGAAATCAATCACTAATCTATCCAAAGGTCATATCAAGAAGTTAATCAAGAGAAAGAAAAAATATGGCAAATTGCGTTTAAGTGAAATCAAGAAAAATACTTTTCCAATTAGGTATGATACCAGCGACATTGCTCGACTCATTGAAACAGACAATGTCCACGGCAGACTTTCCGGTCCAGCTACCAAAAGAATATTACAAAGAGAATATTTGGAGTTTGGCAGAACCGAATTTGAGATGATATCTCACATTTCAACCTCTCACCTCTATAATATCCGCAAGTCTAAAAGGCAGTATATTTCTCAAATTCTTTTTCTGGATAAAACTCGAGCAGTCAATCGAAATATCGGGGAAAGGAGAAAACCTCAAACCGATGGAAAACCTGGATTTTTAAGGGTAGATTCGGTCCATCAGGGTGATTGGGACAAGGAAAAGGGTGTCTATCATATCAATTTGGTAGATGAAGAAACTCAGTGGGAAATTATCGGTTGCGTGGAAGGAATATCAGAGTATTTTATGATTCCTCTTTTGGAAGAATTGTTAAAAAGATTTCCTTTTGAAATATTAGGATTTCATTCGGATAATGGGAGTGAATATATTAATTTCGTAGTGGCGGAACTTCTTAAAAAACTTTTGATTGATCAAACTAAATCTCGATCAAGAAGAACTAATGACAACGGTTTGGTGGAATCAAAAAACGGGTCAGTTATCAGAAAACATATGGGATATATTTATATCCACAAAAAACATGCCAAAGAAATTAATTCTTTCTACCGAGAAAATATGGATGAATACTTAAACTTCCATCGCCCTTGCGGATTTGCTACTAACAAAACAAACAACAAAGGCAAAATTACCAAAGTGTATGAAAAATATTTAACTCCCTACGAAAAACTCCAAACCATTTCTAACTGGCAGAAATATCTTAAATCTGGAATAACTGAAAATTATTTAAGAAAAGAATCGCTCAAACTTTCTGACAATCAAAGTGCCGAAAAAATGCAAAAAGCCAAGTCCAAATTATTCAAAAACTTCACCAGATGATATACTCATTTCAGTATCATTCTAGGATTGGAAAATACTTATGCTATATTTTAACCATTATAAATTATTAACAAATATATGAGAAAATTATCT
>JBBUBT010000038.1:3078-13656 GCA_038058135.1 Patescibacteria group bacterium | reverse complement strand
TTCAGTCTACTTAAATTATATCACAGTATGTATAAAAATGCAAACAGGCTTTTATTGCGCCGCCGCCGCTTCTATTTTCGCTTCAACTCCGATGTGGGCTCTCGATTCTCCATACGTTTGCTTGATGAGATTGATGATTTCGTCGTGGCTGTCGGTAATAGTGAAAAGGTCTAAATCCTTGCTTTGAATAGTGCCTCGCGCGAGCATCTTCTCCTTCATTAGTTCCTTTAACGGATTCCAGTATTCACTTCCTACGCAAATGAGCGGGACGTTCAATATCTTTCTCGTCTGGATGAGAGTAAGAATTTCAAAGAATTCATCAAAGGTGCCGAAACCGCCCGGGTAGAATATGAAAACTTCCGCGCCGAATGCCAGGCAGACTTTCCGGGCGAAGAAGTAATAGAAACTGACGCTCTTGGTTATATAGATATTTACCGGTTGTTCGTTGGGCAGTTTTATGAGGAGGCCGAGGGAATTGCCTCCCGCCTCGAATGCGCCGCGGTCGGCGGCTTCCATGATGCCCGGGCCGCCGCCGGAGACGACCGAATAGCCGAGTTCCTTGACCATGCGGTTGGATAAGGTGCGGGCGCTTTGATAATAAGGATTGTCTTCTTTGAACTGGTTTGAGCCGAAGAAAGTGACGGATTTCGGATAATTTTCCAGGAACTCGAATCCCGCCGTGAACTCTTTGGCAATCTCCGCCACTCGCTCGCTTGCCACCTTGTGCATCTCGGCGCGGGAGAGGGTCTTGGCCATGAGATTTTCGGTTGATTCTTTCATGAGGCTATCATATCATATAGGTATTATGAAAAAACTGACAAAAAAAGAGGGGATCGCGGTATTCGCGAGCATTGGTTTATTAGCTTATCTTTTCTTCTCCGGCCCGTTATCTAATCTTTTTAAAATTCCCAACCTTCAAAGCCGAAACAATGCCAATCAAATGCCAACCACAGGATTTACTACTCGCGATATCTCTCTAGGACAAGGACAGGCTGCGGAGAGCGGCGACCGCCTCACGGTGCATTACGTCGGCACGCTGCCTAACGGCCAAGTCTTCGACAGTTCGCGCGACAGGAACGCTCCTATTAACTTTACTTTAGGCGTGGGACAGGTTATCCGCGGCTGGGATGAGGGAGTTCTAGGTATGCGAGAAGGAGGAAGGCGCGTACTCACTATTGCCCCTGACTATGGCTACGGCGCGCAAAGTGCCGGACCACTCCCTCCAAACTCGACTCTTGTATTCGAGGTTGAGCTTCTGAATGTTGAAAAATCTCAATAACCTACACCACGCGTATCTTGTCGTGGGAGAGCGGGAAGCCGCCCGGTCGTCTCTAATCTCTTTTTTTAAAGAGCAAGGAGTTGCCCTTATCGGCTCTCCGGATTTCTTCATCTTTTCGGAAGATGTTTTCGGCGTGAGTGATGCGCGCGAGCTTAATATTGCCGCCACCGGCAAAGCCTTCGGAACAAGGAAGATATTTTTCATCGCACCGGAGCGGCTGACGCACGAGGCCCAAAACGCGCTTCTCAAAACCTTTGAAGACCCGTATCCGGACACCCACTTTTTCCTGGTAGTTAGGGAAGAAGCGCTTGTGCTGCCGACTCTTCGGTCCCGCATGCAGCTTATGCGGTTAACTAATGAAGCTAACGAAGCTAATGAAGCTAAGAAATTTTTGAAGCTCTCTCTAAAAGACCGGCTCAAATTCGCCAAAGCTTTCGCCGATAATGAAAAAAATCTTTCCGAATTTCTTGACGAGCTTCTGCTAATTTCAAAATCCAGGAGAATTTATAACCTCCGGCTATTAAGCGATGACAGGGGAGCGGCACCCAGGCTTATTCTCGAGCATCTCGCTTTGATATTAGATGACATCTAGTATCAAATGCTATAATTCACCTATGGCGCATAATCTTTCTCAACTAAGGGCGGGAGTAGATGAAGCGGTCGAATGGCTGCGTAAAGAATACGCGGGACTTCGGACCGGCCGGGCCAATCCGGCAGTTTTGGATATAATCCAGATTGAGGCCTATGGCGGGAGATTGCCGATTAATCAGCTGGCCGGGGTAAATATTGAAGACGCCTTCACTATTCGTATCACTCCATGGGATGCGAATGTTACTCGGTCCATTGAATCGGGCATTCAGCAGTCAAACCTCGGGCTATCGGTTGCCACGGATGATAAGGGACTCAGGGTAATCTTTCCACGACTGACCGAAGACAGCAGACAAGCGTTAATTAAGGTGGCTAAACAGAAATTGGAAGAAGCCCGCATCAAAGTTCGTAATGAACGCCAGAAAACTCTTGCGGATATCGAAAAAAACATTTCAGCGGAAGACGAAAAAAAACGCTTAAAGAATGAAATTCAGAAGTTTATTGACGAAGCTAACTCGAAACTCGAAGAACTTTCCGAACACAAGGAAAAAGAGATTTCCAAATAAACAAAATCCGTGTCCATCTTCATCTTTCTCATAATCCTTTCCGCGCTTATTATTGTCCATGAGCTGGGGCATATGCTTGTGGCGAAGCATTACGGCATTAGGGTGGACGAATTCGGCCTGGGCTACCCGCCTCGCGCCTGGAAACTCTTTTCATGGAGAAAGACTATTTTTACCTTAAATTGGCTGCCTTTCGGCGGTTTCGTAAAAATCTTTGGGGAGAATCCAAATGAAGAAAATTCAAAATCTTCAGAAAGTTTTCAGACGAAAAATAGGGGAATCCAGGCGGCTGTGCTTGCGGCGGGAGTTATTGGAAATTTTATCTTTGCCTGGCTTCTAATCTCCTTGGGATTTGTAAGCGGCTTGCCATCGCCTGCGGGAGCATCCTTGCCTATTGAAAATCCGCGCACACTCATTACGGTAGTCATACCCGGCTCGCCCGCGGCACTCGCCGGCTTGAAAGAAGGCGATGTCATTGTCTCAATGTCTCGCGGCAACTCTTACGCAGAGCTTTCTCCCGAGGCTCTTTCTGAATTTATCTCCCGCTCACCCTTGCCCATCACCTTATCAATAGAAAGAGGGAAATCATCTGTTGTAAAGACCATTGCTCCGAAAGAGGGCATTATCGCCGGTCGCCCCGCTTTAGGCATCTCCATGGAAACCATAGGAATTGTAAAACTCCCTTTTTATAAAGCTTTCTGGGAAGGTTTAAAGACCACAGCATCCCTCACTCTCGTTACGGCTAAGGCAATCATCACTTTATTGTCGCAAGCAGTCTTGGGCCGGGCGGATCTCACCGCGGTCGCTGGACCGGTGGGCATCGTAGGCATGGTGGGCGATATACGCGAATTGGGAATTGCCTATTTAATCACTTTTACAGCGCTTCTTTCCATTAATCTATCCATCATCAACCTCATGCCCTTTCCGGCGCTTGACGGCGGACGCCTACTTTTTGTCGGGATTGAAGCTATTATCCGCAGACCGATTCCGTCACGCTTTTTCAACGCGTTGAATACCGCCGGCTTCGCCCTGCTTATTTTTCTCATGATTTTAATCACCATCCACGATGTTAGGAATATCTTCTGACCCTGTGTTGACTTTTAGGATATTTTTATTAATCTAATTTGAGACTAAGGAAGGAGGTCGTATGACGCCTCGCCAGATCTTTTTCAAACTAGAGAAACAGCAAGGCAGGCAGGTCCCGTTACTGCGCGTCCTATTTTTAGCCACCAATATGAAAGGCATGGCGGACGAGGATATCGTCGATGACGACGACGCCGAAAATTTCTACTACGGCGTCGCCGGTCTCCTGCAGATCTTCTGGGAGAAAGCGCTGAACGCGTCTGACGATCGTCTCGTCGGTATGGAAGGGTTTACCAGCAAAGAAGTTATCGCTGAGGTCAACCGTGTTTTGGCGCTTCTCAAGGATTTCCTTGACGACGAATTCGAGACGGACCTTCCCGAGGAGAAGCTTAACGTCTCCGCCGTACACTAACAGCGGCCGCTTGCGCGGCCGCTGTGTTCATTTTTCTCGCTTTGTTTTTGCCCTGGCTTTCTGTAAACCCCCACACCTAAAATCACTTAACATAACGCAACGTAAAATGATATTTGGGAAATTTTAGGTGTGGGGGTAAAATAGCCCCATGAGACAAAGCCAACTATTTACTAAAACACGCCGAGAAGCTCCGGCGGATGAAGTCTCCAAGAACGCCATTCTTCTTACCCGGGCCGGATTCATACATAAAGAGATGGCCGGCGTTTACTCGTATCTGCCATTGGGTCTCCGAGTACTGAAGAAAATAGAAAACATCATCCGAGAGGAGATGAATGCCATTGGCGGGCAAGAAGTACTCTTAACTACTCTACAAGATCCAAAAATTTGGAAGAAGACAAACAGGTGGGATGACAAGATTGTAGATAATTGGTTCAAAACTAAATTAGTGAATGGTAATGAGCTTGGTATTGCAAATACTCATGAAGAACCTATAACGGCGATGCTTACTGAATTCGTGAATTCTTATAAAGATTTACCTCTCTATACTTATCAATTCCAGACTAAATTCAGAAATGAACTTCGCGCCAAGAGTGGCATCATGAGAGTAAGGGAGTTTCTAATGAAAGATATGTATTCTTTCAATAAAACCGAAGAAGAATTCAAAGAGTTTTATGAGAAGTGTGCCGAAGCTTATATGAAAATATTTACCCGAGTTGGTATTGGTGATAAAACCTATCGTACTGTCGCAGCTGGAGGGTCGTTTACCACAAATTTGACCGATGAATTTCAGACATTGTCTGAAGCAGGAGAAGATATTATTTATATAACAGATGAAAGTAAGAAAAGAGCAATAAATAAGGAAGTAGAAGATAGGGGTGAGGGAGGGAAAAAATCTATAGAAGTAGGCAATATATTCCCGTACGGTTCAAAATATCCTGACGCTTTCGGCCTACAGTTTAAAGATGAAAAAGGGGAGAAGAGATCAATATTTATGGGTGCATATGGCATAGGTCTTGGGCGGCTCATGGGCACTGTGGTCGAAGTGCTTTCAGATGAAAAGGGCATTATTTGGCCCGAATCTATCGCGCCGTTTCAGGTTCATTTGATTTCTCTCAATCAAAATGATGCTGCAGAGGAAATTTACAAAACACTGATTGCAAAAGGTATCGAAGTTCTTTATGACGACAGGGATGTTCGCGCCGGGGAGAAGTTTGCCGACGCAGATCTTATAGGTATTCCTACCAGGGTGGTTATTGGCGACAAAACTAAATCAAAGATGCTTGAAGTTAAGGATCGCAGTTCCGGCGAAGAAAAAATGATGACCTTGGAAAATCTTATCGACGAGCTTAACCCTTCGACTTCGCTCAGGGCAAGAAAATAATGAAATTTCCCTACGCTCAAAAACTGAAACGCTTATTCTCGCACGATGTCGGTATAGACCTTGGTACTGCCAATACTCTCGTGTATCTACGTGGCAAAGGCATTGTCATCAACGAGCCGTCGGTCGTGGCGGTAAACCAGAAGACCGGCCAGATTGTGGCTATCGGCACGGAGGCCAAGGCCATGCTCGGTCGCACTCCCGGCCATATTCTAGCCATTAAGCCTTTGGTCGATGGCGTAATTTCGGATTTTGAAACGACTGAAGAGATGGTCGCATATCTTCTTGGCAAGGCGACCGCAGGTTCCAATAAAATCTTTTCTCCGCGGGTGGTGGTCGGCGTGCCCTCCGGCATCACCAATGTGGAAATCCGGGCCGTACGCGACGCTACCAAGAATGCCGGCGCTGGTGAGGTTCACATTGTCGAAGAGCCTATGGCTTCCGCCATAGGCATGCGACTTCCGATACATGAGCCGGTCGGCAACATGGTAATTGACATCGGCGGTGGCACTTCCGATATCGCCATCATCTCTTTGGGCGGGGTGGTAAGTTCGAAGAATTTGCGCATTGCCGGAGATAAATTTAATTCCGATATCGTGGCTTACGTGAGAAATCAATTCAAAATTCTCATAGGGGACAAAACCGCTGAGAGTATAAAGACTTCCATCGGCTCGGTTTTGCCTACGCACGCGCCGCTAGAAGCGCCGGTCAAGGGCCGCGACCTGGTGACCGGTCTGCCGAAGGAGGTTATCCTTACCGATACCGATATCCGCGAAGCGCTTTCTCAATCCATCGAGACGTTAATTGAGGCGACTCGGGAAGTGCTCGAATCGACTCCTCCGGAAATTTTGTCCGACGTCATGCACAGGGGAATATTCCTTTCCGGCGGCGGCGCTCTCATCAAGGGCCTCGCGGAGCTTTTTGAAAATGAACTTAATATTCCGGTGCACATTGCGGCAGACCCTCTTACCGCCGTGGCCCGCGGCACCGGCATTATCCTAGAAGATATGGAGAACTTCTTGGATATTCTTATTGAAAATGAAGATGAATTACCTCCAAAAAAATAGGCCGAACAGAGGCCGGCGCAAATTGATACTATTCTTATTGGGAGTTTTCTTCATTGGCTTTGTTATTTTTTACTTCCTCAACGGCATTATCATTTCGGCCATAGCTCCTTTCTGGAAGACGGAAAATCAGCTGACTAAAGTACTTTCGGATTGGAAAGAAATCTGGCGCTCGAAGCAAGCGCTTGTCTCAGAAAATGCCCGGTTCAAGGAAAAAATTTCATCTTTGGAGCTAGAACTTAATGCGCGTCCGGAGGCCTATGACGGGAATGATACCCTGCTTTCGCTCTTAGGCCGCAAAGCCGAAGATGGGGGCATCACCGCTGCAGTGCTGGTCCGGCCTCCGCAGACGCCTTATGACATGATTATCATTGATGCTGGAAAAGATGACGGGGTGCTCGCGGATTCGCAAGCGTTGCTTCCGGAAGGGCCTGCGCTTGGAACAGTTTCAGAAATTTTTCCAAGTTCGGCCAAGATCAAGCTCTTCTCAAGCGCGGGCGAGAAGGTGAGCGCCGTCCTCGAGCGCTCCGGTCTCTCTATCATGCTTGAGGGCGCTGGCGGCGGCAATTTCAGAATAGTCGTGCCCAGGGAAACTCCGGTGGAAAAGGGGGACAGGATTCTCTCGGCCGATATTTTCTCTAGACTTCTTGCGGTTGTCGAAGATATTAAAGTCGAACCGACTGACTCTTTCAAGGAGATTTTCGCCCGCTCTCCAGCCAATCTCTTCAATATCCGTTTTATCGTCATCAGGCCATGAAATATCGCCCGCTAGCCACTGTTTTTATTATTATCGCCATCATAATCTTCCCATATTGGATTTATATTCCCGCCTTGATTGCCGCCATGGCTGTCCTGCCGCTTTACTGGGAAGGCATTTTTCTGGGGTTTTTGATAGACGCTTTGTACGGAGGGAAGCTAAATTCAGCTTCATCCTTTTTCTTCTCAGCGAGCTTTCTTTCTTTAGCGGGACTGCTCTTGCTTATACCTATAAGAGCGCGCTTAAGGTCTCATGTTTAGAAAACTTTTTAAAAAAAGGAAGAGATATGATGACATCAATCCGGAAGATATCTTCCTTGATTCCACCAATTTGCCCGGGTTTGCCGAACACGCGCTCCAAGGCAGGATTGAGCGGCCCATGGGTCGAGAGACCTTCACCTTGCTTAAGATTTTTTTCGTCGTATTGACAATTGTTCTTGCTTCAAAATTATGGTTTCTCACGATAATCGAGGGCTCGGTTTATGCCGAAATTTCAGACAACAATCGCCTTGAGCAAACACTCATTTTCGCCAACAGGGGAGTTATTAAAGATAGAAACGGTTTGGAACTTGCAGGTAATGCCATCAAGCCTGCCCGCCGGGGCCCGGCAGGCGGGAATGAAGAAAGCGATTTCGCCGGCCGTATTTATGCTCCAATGGAAGGTCTTGCCCACCTGGTCGGTTATATCAAATACCCGCAGACAGATAGCGCTGGCATCTATTATGAAGAGAGTTATCGCGCTAAAGACGGAGTCGAGCGCGCTTATGACGAAAATCTCCGAGGCAAGAACGGCACGAAGCTTGTAGAAACCGATGTTTCGGGCATCGTTACTTCCGAAAGCGTTATAGAAAATCAGATAGACGGCAGCATTCTCACCTTGTCAGTCGATGCTTACGTAACAGAGGCGCTTTATAAGGCGATAAGATCCCTTGCCCGCGAGAGCGGCTTCACCGGAGGGGCCGCCGTCCTCTTGGATGTCGATACCGGAGAGATTCTTGCCATGACGAGTTATCCTGAATACGACCAGAACGCCTTGACTCACGGCATGGACCAAAAGTCTTTTAATCTCTTGTTAAACAGCCCGGGCAAACCGTTTTTGAACCGCACTATCGGCGGTCTCTATACTCCTGGCTCTATAATAAAGCCCATTGTCGCTATGGCCGCCCTTAACGAGGGCATCATTTCTCCGGAGAAAAGTATCCTTTCCACTGGATTCATTACCGTGCCGAATCCCTATGACCCCGAGAAGCCCTCGGTTTTCAAAGATTGGAAAGCGCACGGCTGGACGAATATGAAGGAGGCCATAGCAGTCTCGTCCGACACCTACTTTTATTCCGTGGGCGGCGGATTCGGCGGTCAGAAGGGTCTTGGCATATCGCTTCTCGACAAATATTTTAAACTTTTTAAGCTTGCTGAGCCGACAGGTATAGAACTTCCCGGCGAGGCGGAGGGCGTCATAGCGACGCCGGAATGGAAAGCCGAGCATTTCGACGGCGATATCTGGCGCCTGGGCGATACCTACATCACTTCCATCGGCCAATACGGAACCCAAATTACGCCGATATCGGCAGCCAGGTTTACGGCGGCTTTGGCCAATAAGGGCCGCCTCTTAAAGCCCTCGCTTATAAGAGGCGGCGAAACCCATCCTGTTGTCCGCACGATTTCTTTCAAGGAAAATGATTGGCAGACTGTACTTCAAGGCATGAGAGAGAGTGTTACCTACGGCACGTCCGTAAGACTTAATGTTCCTTACGTTAATGCCGCCGCCAAGACCGGCACGGCAGAAATCGGCTCCGGCAAAAGCTACGTTCACTCTTGGTCTATCGGCTTCTTCCCGTTCGAGCATCCCCGATACGCCTGGGCGGTGGTTATGGAAAAAGGTCCGGCTACAAATACCATAGGGGCGACTGCCGTCATGCGCGCTCTTTTCGACTGGATGAGCGTCAACGCTGGGGAATATTTTGAATAACATGTTCCCGATAAAGATAAAATAGGGATGTTTGCGTCTGGACAGAAAGTGAAGTATCATATCTCACAATAATTTAAAAATATGTACGGCACCGAACGGGAGTACCTGACCAAGGATAAGTTCAAGGAATTGCAAAAAGAACTCGTATATTTAAAGACCATCAAAAGGAAGGAAGTGGCGGACGCGCTCGAGTACGCGAAGTCTCTGGGCGACCTTTCCGAAAACCAGGAATATCAGGAGGCACGCGACAGCCAGGCGGTTCTGGAAGACCGCATCGGCCGTCTCGAACAGATTCTCAAATCCGCATCCATCGTCTCGACCCAGAGCACCAATATTGTTTCCGTGGGGTCGGTTATTACGGTAGAAAAGGATGTAGATAAATCAAAGAAATCATATACCATCGTCGGTTCAGAAGAGGCCGATGCCGCCAAGGGTCTTATCTCAACCCGCTCACCCTTGGGAGCGGGAGCAATGGGGAAGTCCCGCGGAGACTCATTCTCATTCGAGACTCCCAGTGGTATGATGTCGTATAAGATTATCGACATCAAATAATGGCCTCTATAGAAGAAATACGCACCGCGCGCCTGGCAAAATTAAAATTGCTCGAAGATGAGGGTATTAACCCCTATCCTGCCACGACGCGCCGTGATTTTAGTATCAAAGAGGTAATCAAGCCAAAAAATTTCAAGGAGTTTGAACAGAGTCGCCGGGAATTGACGCTTGCCGGACGCATCATCTCTCTCCGAAACCAAGGCAAGATTGTTTTTATAGACTTTGACGACGGCACGGGCCGAATTCAAGGACTTTTAAAAAAGAATGAGCCTTTGCCGGTCGAATCATTTGAATTATTCGAGAAAGCTTTCGACGTCGGCGACTTCATAGAAATCAAGGGTTATCTATTCCTGACCAACCAGAAACAGCAAACCATACTGGCGAGCCAAATAAGAATGCTCGCGAAGTCACTCCGTCCTCTGCCCGAGAAGTGGCACGGCCTTTCCGATATTGAAGAGCGTTTCCGCAAACGCTATCTCGACTTACTCTCAAACCCCAAAGTTAAGGAACGTTTTCTCAAGCGCTCCAGAATCATCGAACTTATCAGGGAATTTTATCTCAAGAAGGGTTTTGTCGAAGTCGATTTGCCCAACCTCCAACCTCTAGCCGGCGGGGCGGCAGCGGCTCCTTTCAAGACGCATCACAACGCGCTTGATATGGATTTCTATCTGCCCGTGGCCCAGGAGCTTTATCTCAAAGAACTTTTAGCCGGTGGCTTTGAAAAAGTCTTCGAGCTCGGCAAGCGGTTCAGAAACGAGGGCATAGACACTTCTCACAACCCTGAATTCACCATGCTGGAGTCCAATGAGGCCTACGCAGATGCGCTGAGCCAGCGCCAGTTCGTCGAAGAGCTTTTCAAATACGTAGTCAAGAAATTATTCAAGAAGCTCCACTTCAAATATCAGGGCGAAATCATCAACCTTGGAGCGCCTTT
>JBBUBT010000038.1:0-2978 GCA_038058135.1 Patescibacteria group bacterium | reverse complement strand
GGCATCGGCATCGGCATCGACCGCTTGGTCATGCTCCTCACGGACGTCAAAAATATCAAAGAAGTCATCCTCTTTCCGACTTTGAAACCGAAACAATAGCTATTTCCTTTCTTTTATTTCCGTTTTTAATTTTTCAATAAAATCTTCGATACTAGATTCTCCCAGTTTGCCTTTATCGCGGCCTTCGACGGAAACTTTTCTATCGGCAACTTCTTTGTCTCCAATAACGATGGCGTAAGGGACTTTTTCAGTCTTGAAATTGCGGATTTTCTTGCCCAGAGTTTCGTTCGAGACGTCTAATTCAACTCTAATATCAGCGGCTTTCAGCTTATCCATCACAGTTGTAGCGTAAGCAAAATGGTTCTCACCGATAGGCAGAACCTTAACCTGCACCGGAGCAAGCCAAGTAGGAAAGGCGCCCCCATAACTTTCAAGCAATATCATCAAAAATCTTTCTGACGAGCCAATGATGGCTCTGTGAAGCATTATAGGTTGTTTCTCCTTACCATCTTTATCGGTATAGGTAAGACCAAAGCGCTCCGGCGTAACGTAATCAATCTGCACTGTTGAGAGTTGCCATTCTCGACCCAAGGCATCTGTGGCCAAGAGGTCTATTTTTGGCGCGTAGAAGGCTGCTTCTCCCGGCCCAGGGACATATTCTATTTCGTTTCTGTCCATAATTTTTTCCGCCCATTTCTCCACCTTGTCCCAGATCTTAGGATCACCCAAGTACTTCTCCGGGTGTTCCGAGTCGCGAGTAGAAAGGCGATAGCGGTATTTAAAGCCGAAAGTCTCCATGACGCGCTTGGTCATGGCAAGCACCCGGTCGATTTCTTCGTCCACCTGATCTTCCGTGCAAAAAATATGGCAGTCATCCTGCGAGAAAGAGCGCACTCTGGCCAAGCCGTTTATCTGCCCGGGTTGCTCGTCGCGATAAAGCATAGCGAAATCAGTCAGGCGGATTGGCAGGTCTCGATAGCTTCTTTTCTGGCTCGCATAAATCTGGGTGTGCTGGGGGCAGTTCATCGGTTTGAGGAAGAATTCCTCGTCCGAATAATTGGAAACCACACGGAACATATTATCCTTGTATTTGTCATAGTGGCCCGACTGCTTGAATAGTGAAGCTTTCGCGATTTGTGGAGTCCATACCTGACTGTACCCTGCTTCCGTTTGTAGTTCCTCAATATAGTCGTTCAGAAGCTTTCTGATAAGTGCTCCGCGTGGAGTGTAGAGAGGCAGACCACTACCGACATAATCAGAGAAAGTAAATAAATCCATCTGCTTGCCGAGTTTGCGGTGGTCTCTTTTTTTAGCTTCTTCCTGCTGTTTCTCATACACTTCAAGCTCCTCCTTGGTATCAAAAGCCAGGCCGTAGATACGGGTAAGCATTTTGTTTTTCTCGTCGCCACGCCAATATGCTCCGGCCAGGTGGGAAAGTTTCCAAGAATCCGGTTCTATATCGTTCATATCCGCGACATGTCCGCCGCGGCAGAGGTCGGTAAATTTCCCCGAAGTGTAAAGGGTTATAGGCTCTCCCTTCGCGGCAATCTCGTCTATAAGCTCCTGTTTGTAAGGATTGTTCTCATAAATTTTTTTCGCCTTCTCCGCGTCCACCTCTTTGCCTTCAAAGCTCTTCCAAGAGTTAGAGAGCTTCTTCATTTTCTTCTCAATTTCCTTGAGGTCCGTGTCGCTAATGGGGGAGGAGAATTCGAAATCATAATAGAAGCCGTTATCTATAGCCGGGCCAATAGTATTCTTGGCATCGGGATAAAGTTCCAAAATGGCGGCAGCTAATAAGTGCGCCAAGGAATGCCGTTTTGCTTCTATTGAGCTCATTTTATACTTAATTTTATTTGACAATACAATTCTGAAATGTATACTTATCCTAAGTGTAGCAAACTGCTACACTTACTGTCTACTTGGCCC
Source organism: Patescibacteria group bacterium (assembly GCA_038058135.1). Classification (GTDB taxonomy): domain Bacteria; phylum Patescibacteriota; class Minisyncoccia; order Phycocordibacterales; family Zambryskibacteraceae; genus UBA5004. Next base: position 1,052 of record JBBUBT010000038.1, on the reverse strand, counting down.
CAATTTAAAGGAGGCTGAAGGTGATGAGGGATTCATCGTTGTTCAAAGATGCAGAGTTCTTGACCCCGGCAAAGTGTCGCCCGTGCAATCCACCAGGCACGGGCCTGGACTGCGTCGAGGTCGCCATCAACGAGCACGGCGTGGCCGTTCGCTCGACACACGACCCCGAGAAGACCACCGTGTTGTTCTCACACATGGAGTGGCGGAATTTCATCGGAGCTGTGCGCGACGGCTCGTTCAGCGTCTAGGTGTCGATGCCGCTGGCGGTTCAAGGAGGGAGCATGCTCCCTCCTTTTTGTTATAAGGCCTTTATATATAACTCCTCGACCTGCCACGTCGAAGAGTTCATGTATAATAGAAATATGGTTGGAGACATCGCTCATATATGCAACAGGGGAGTTGAGAAAAGAAAAATATTTTTAGATACTAAAGACTACAAAAGATTTATTGAAAATTTGTATTTCTTAAACAACAAGAAAGGTAAACTTATTACAGAGAAAAAGAATATTTTTCAAATACCACATCTACTTCCTAAGCAGGACAAATTGGTTGAAATATTAAAGTGGACTATTATGCCCAATCACTATCATCTTCTTTTGTATGAGGTTGTTGATGGAGGAATACTGGAATTTACAAAAAGAGTGGGGAATGCTTATACCAAATACTTTAATATTAAAACTGAAGGCCGAAGCGGATACCTTTTTCAAAACAGCGCAAAAATATTAAGAATTAAAGAAAGCAGGCACTATCTCTATATACCTTTTTATATTGATTTAAATATACTCGACTTAGAAATTTCAAAGAATAGAGACGTATTAGATTTACTCATGAGTTATGAGTGGTCTAGCTTCAGAGATTATTATAACGAAAGTAAATATTTACCAATAATTAATAGGGAAATATTTTACAAAAACTTTGATTTTAATAAAGAAAGTTACAAGAAACAACTCCTCGACCTGCCAGGTCGAGGAGTGGAGGATATGATTAAAATTTAAAGGGCCTTTATCTTATCGGCAATGAAGGAAGTTTCACCTTTTCTTTTTGAGACCTTG
>JBBUBT010000037.1:9676-15479 GCA_038058135.1 Patescibacteria group bacterium | reverse complement strand
CAGGTCTCGTTGAAAGATGAGATAATCCAGCGCTTACATGAATTACTAATAGGCTGGAAGTTAAATGTTAAGTTAAATGACCACAAAGCTATACGTCGGGGGAATTCCTTATTCCACGACAGAAGCCTCCCTCGGCGATTTGTTCGCCAAAGCGGGCAACGTCGTTTCTACGTCAATTATCATTGACCGTATGACCGGCAGAAGCAAGGGTTTCGGTTTCGTCGAGATGTCCTCTGATGAAGAGGCGCAGAAAGCTATCGAGATGTATAACGGACAGGATTTCGAAGGAAGAAAATTGACCGTAAACGTCGCTCGTCCGCTTGAGCCCCGCGCTCCTCGTGACCGTCGACCTATGTAAATTTCCTGAACGGAAATTTACATCAGTTTCGAACAAAATCCCGCTTCGGCGGGATTTTGTTGTAATAAAATGGCTTTTAATCTGTCTTATGATAATATTACTACATGAAGAAAAACTCATTTACAGCACTATATAAGAAAACAGGCAAGTGGTATTCTGCTTGGATTGAAGAAATCCCCGGTGTTAATACCCAGGGCAAGACTCTTGAGGAAGCGCGAGAAAATCTGAAGGATGCTCTTATTTTGATACTGGAATCAAACCGTCTTGTCAGCAAACGAAATTCAAGGTCCGGCGTTATTAAAGAGCCGCTCACAGTTTCTTTATAGTGAAATGAAAAGAACTGACCTTTTGCGCCACATTCTCAAGAATGGGTGCGTTTTACTGCGAGAGGGGAGCAGACACACAGTCTTTTTTAATACTCTGACCAAACAAATCACAACTATTCCACGGCATAAAGAGATAAATAATTTTTTAGTGAAGAAAATCTGCCGAGATCTGGGAATCAATGAGTTTTAAGAAATACTCCGAATGAAAGATTTCTTTTTTCTAATAGTAGGGCTCGGAATCATAGCCGGCTCATTTTATTTGGTTCTACAAAAGCCGGCTCCGGCTCGCTTTCAGCGAGAAGCTCCAAGCGTCAATGACCAATTTCCAATGAAAATTGAAAATTATAAATTAAAAATTGGCGACAAAACAATTCTGGTCGAGATAGCAGATACCACCGAGAAGCTGGCCCGAGGGTTGTCAGGGAGAAAATCTCTGTCGCCGGGTTCCGGGATGCTTTTTGTATTCTCGGAAATAGGCAGTTACGGCTTTTGGATGAAGGACATGAAGTTTCCCATAGACATTGCCTGGCTTGAGCGGATTGACAATTCTTTCAGGATTGTCGGAATTGAAAGAAACGTCTCGCCGGAAAGCTTCCCGCACGTTTTCTATCCGCCTGTCCCCATAAAATACGTTGTGGAAACAAACGCAGGCGAGTTATAATTTAAAAAATGAATAAGACTGTGAGAGTTGCCATCAACGGCGCCGGTCGCATCGGCAGGGCTTTTTACCGGCTGGCGCATGAAAGTCCTGAGGTGAAAGTCGCGGCCATAAACGACCTGGGCGACGTGGAAAATATCGCTTACCTCATGAGGCACGACAGCGTCTACGGAAGGCCGAGCTTTGTGGTTGAGACAAACGGGGTGAATTTGGTCGTAAACGGCAAAATTATAAAGCATTTCAGCGAGAAAGAGCCGGGCAAACTGCCGTGGAAAGATCTCGACATCGACGTGGTAGTGGAATCGACTGGCGCCTTTACTTCATACGAGAAGGCCAAGGCGCATCTCGATGCCGGGGCCAAAAGGGTAGTGGTAACCGCGCCCATGCGTGACGAACCACAGCCGGGTATTGAGGGCGGCACGGTCCTTATGGGCGTCAATGAAGAGAAGCTTTCCACCTGTCTTATCACTTCAAATGCTTCTTGCACAACGAACGCCGGTTCGCCACTGATTGCTATTCTGGATGAGGCCTTGGGCATCGAGAAAGCGGTTTTGAATACCACTCACGGCTATACCGCCTCCCAATCGCTTGTTGACAGTCCGTCGAAGAAAGACTTGCGCGAAGGGCGGGCTGCAGCTCAAAATATCGTGCCATCCTCGACTGGTGCCGCTATCGCCGTCACCAAGGCATTCACGAAGCTTGAGGGTCTATTCGACGGCATTTCCGTCCGGGTGCCAGTGATTGCCGGCTCCCTGGTCGATGTCACTTTCATCTCGAAGCGACCGACTTCCAGAGAAGAAGTAAACGAGATTTTGAAAAAAGCGGCTGAAGACAAGAGGTGGGAGAACGTCTTTGCCGTCACGGAAGAGGAACTAGTCTCGTCCGACATTGTAGGCGACAGGCACGGCTCAATCGCCGACCTGAATTTTACCCGGGTCGTTGGCGGCAATTTGGTAAAAGTCATGGCTTGGTATGATAACGAGATGGGGTATGCCCAGACTCTCCTCGAACATGTTATCAAGTTAGGCCAGCGCATTTAACATGCTGATTTATATTGGTTCTGATCATGCCGGATTTGAACTCAAAGGAAAGTTGATATTGTTCCTGGAAAAGCTCGGCCATAAAGTCGAAGATAAGGGCCCTTTGGCATATAACCAAGACGATGATTACCCGGATTTTATAAGGCCGGTGGCGGAAGCTGTCGCGAGCGATCCCGAGCGCAGTCGAGGGATAGTGATAGGAAAGTCGGGACAGGGTGAAGCCATGTGCGCCAACAGGGTCAAAGGCGCGCGGGCGGCCGTGTTTTACGGCGGCTCGCTTTCCAATATGATACTTACTAGAGAGCATAATGACGCCAATATCCTATCGCTTGGAGCTGGATTTGTGGGCGAGGATATGGCGATGAGTGCGGTCAAGCTCTGGCTTGAAACTCCTTTTACAAACGAAGAGAGGCACGTGAGAAGATTAAAAAAATTAGATATATAAAAGAGTAGGCCTGTTCTGATATTAAGTATAAAATAACCAAAGTACTTTGTCAATATATCTAAGAATATGCATTAATTCTAGCGGTCGCTAGAATTGTGTATAATTTACAAAATCTAGTTATTTATGAGGTTGGTACCAAAGAAAAATTCAACGAAACAGAAAGTCCTCTTGTTGCTGCTTGGAGGTTTGGCTCTCGGACTCTCTAGAAGCCCGAAGGGCTACTATAAGATTTTGAATGAAATGGGCAAGGAATGGAGAACCATTAATCGTCGCATTCTTATTTCAGCTATTAGTCATTTGTACAAGTCAAAACTTGTTAATCAGAAGGAAAATAAAGATGGAACCGTAACTTTTATTCTTTCCGACCAGGGTAAAAAGATTGCCCTAACATACAACCTGGATAAAATGACGATTCCTAGAGGGAAGTGGGATAAGAAATGGCGCTTAGTAATCTTCGATATTCCGGAGAAAAAGAAGCCGATACGGGAAGCGCTGAGAGGCCACTTAAAAAGGCTTGGGTTCATAGAATTACAACACTCCGTATTTGTTCTGCCGTTTGAGTGTCGGAATGAAGTTGAATATCTTATCGAATTTTATAACATCAGAAAGTTTGTAAGATATATTGAAGCTTCCCATATAGATAATGAGTTGGATCTTAAGCACAGATTCCATTTATTATAAAATTATGAGAGATTATAGCGACCGCAATAATCATGTATAATTTATTCAATAGTTTGTGGGCTTGTGCCAGGGAATAATTTTATCTGATACAATAAAAACGTGAACGAAATCATACCGGCCATACTGCCGAAAGATATTCAAGATTTGGCGGACAAAGCGGCACAATTGCCGCTCGAAATTCCTTTCATACACCTGGACGTGCTGGAAGAAGACATCTGGGCTCAAATCAATAAGAGCTTTGAAGCGCATTTGATGGTCGAAAGCCCGGAGAAAATCGCCGGGAAATGGCTCGAAAGAGGAGCTAAGAGGATAATTGTCCACAAAGTCGATGACAGCATTATCAAGTGCAGGGACAAGGCGGAAGTCGGTCTTGGCGTAGAAATTGATAGGCCGCTCGAAGAATTTTTCCCGTTTCTCGGCTTCGTGGACTTCATCCATCTCATGTCCATCGAGGAAATAGGGGAACAAAGACATCCTTTCGATGAACGAATTTTTGATAGAATAAAAGAGGTTAAAGAAAAATTCCCGCAATTGCCGATAAGCGTTGACGGCGGCATAAATCTCGAAAATTACAAAAAATTGCAGGAGGTAGGCGTGAATCGCTTGATTGTCGGCTCTCACTTCAAAGAAATATGGAATTCACTGACGAAAAGTTAAATGAATTAAAAAAGAAAGCCAATGCCATACGCATCTCGTTAATTGAGGCGCTTCTTTTGGCCGGCTCCGGACATACCGCGGGACCTCTGGACATGGCGGATATCTTTACCGTCCTCTACTTCCACACCCTGGTTCATAATCCGAAAAAGCCGGACTGGCCCGAGCGAGACCGGCTAGTCCTTTCGAACGGCCATATTTGCCCGGTCTTGTATTCGACCATGGCTCACGCCGGATATTTCCCGCTCGAAGAGCTCAAAACATTAAGGAAATTCGGCAGCCGGCTCCAAGGTCATCCGCACAGAGATTTCCTGCCCATGCTCGAGACCAGTTCCGGGCCGCTTGGCTCCGGATTATCGCAAGCGGTCGGTATGGCGCTTGCCGACAAGATTGACCACGGCCTCACAAGCTCGCGGCGCATTTACGCGCTTCTCTCCGATGGGGAGCTAGAGTGTGGCCAGACCTGGGAAGCGGCCATGCTTGCCGGAAAGGAGAGACTCCGCAATCTCACCGCCGTGGTGGACAGGAACAACATCCAGATAGACGGTTATACGGAAGATGTTATGCCGCTTGAGTCGCTCTCCGATAAGTGGCGCGCGTGGAATTGGCATGTCATAGAGATTGACGGACACAATATGGAAGAAATCGCGGACGCCTTTGAGGCGGCTAAGGGTATTTTTGAAAAGCCGACCGTTATCATCGCCCATACCATCGCTGGTAAGGGAGTGAAGGAGTTCGAGCGCGATTACCGCTGGCACGGCAAACCGCCGAACAAGGAGGAAGCGGCTATGGCTCTCGCCGAACTGCGCACGTTGGGCGGTAAAATAAGAAGCGAACATGAATGATTCAACCGAACAGAAAATAGTCCGATTCCTCTTTGAGATGGGCACTATGCGCAAATTGCCACGCATGCACCGTCAGACCTTTCTTACTGTCGACATGTCAGACAATATCGCCACCCACTCGTATCGGGTGACTTTAATCGGATGGTTTCTGGCCAAAATGGAAGGAGCCGACCCTTACAAGATCGCCATGATGTGTTTGATGCATGATATGGGAGAAGTCAGAACTGGCGACCATAATTGGATACATAAAAGATACGTGAAAATTTTCGAGGATGAAATCAACGAGGAGCAACTTGGCACCTTGCCCTTTCCTGAAATGAAAGAATTGGCTGACGAATACGATAAAAGGGAGTCCATAGAAGCTCTGATTGCCAAGGATGCGGATATGCTCGATCAAATATTTCTTTTACGAGAATATGTCTGGCAAGGCAATAGGGAAGCACAAATTTGGCTGGAGGGGAAGCCTGGAAAAGAGCAATTTGAAGAGAAACGAAATCGTTTTAAGACGGAAAGTGCTAAAAAACTCTACGAAGTAGCCACGACCGAAGACCCGTCAAGCTGGTGGAATAATTTATGGACCAATAAAAATCGCTAAGATGCTTAATTCGGAGTTAAAGCTTAATGAAAAGATGTTTAATGCCGAAGTTGAGCAAATTCCTATTCGCAAGGGATTCGGCGAGGGGCTGGTTTTGGCCGGAGACCAAAACCAGCAAGTAGTGGTGCTTTGCGCCGACCTAACGGAGTCCGCCCAAGCAATATTTTTCAAAGAGAAGTTTCCAAACCGGTTTATTGAACT
>JBBUBT010000037.1:7405-9576 GCA_038058135.1 Patescibacteria group bacterium | reverse complement strand
ATGGTCGTTATTTCGCCCTGTGACGCTATTGAAGCTAGAAAAGCTACTGAAGCTAGCGTAACTACCGATACTCCAGTCTATATCCGACTGGCACGCGAGAAAACTCCGGTCATGACGACGGAAGAAACGCCGTTTGAAATAGGCAAAGCGCAGATTTTCTGGCAAACGGATGCTCCGAAAGTAGGCATTATTGCTACTGGCGCGCTTCTTTACCAAGCTCTTTTAGCCGCTAAAGAACTAAAAGAAGCTGGTACGGAAGTCATGGTTATGAATCTTTCAACTATTAAACCTCTCGATGCCGAAGCGATAGTATCGCTTGCGAAAAAAACTGGCCGGATAGTGACGGTGGAAGAGCACCAGAAAATGGGTGGCATGGGTTCAGCCGTTGCGGAATGTCTGGCAGAGAATTATCCGGTGCCTGTGGAATTTATCGGTGTGGACGACCAATTCGGCCAGTCCGGCACCCAAGCGGAGCTTTTGAAACACTACGGCCTCGACAAAGAAGCCATCATAAAAGCGGTCAAGAAAATTTTGAAACGCTAACTTAATTTCTTGGTTTGAAATTCGGGAGGAGCGTTTTGGAGAAATTTTTCGATTTTTTGGCGAGAGAGAAGGCCTTTTTGGGCGCCGACTTGTTGGACAACCGACATGGCGTTTATCATTCCCCAGGATATGGCGGTGGCCAGGTCTTTACCTAGAGCCAGAGCGGCTACAGTTGTAGAAGCAAGAGCGTCGCCGGCGCCGGTGCGCTCAAAGGGCGGCTTGGGGTCAGGATGCGGCGGGTGGAAGAGCATTTCCTTACCATCATACGAATAAGCGCCCTTTGGTCCGTCGGTGATAACCACGATTTCCGGGCCTAGCTCCTTTAATCTTTTCAAAAGCTCGATCGTTCCAAGGGTATTGATGCCTAGAATTTTTTCCGCTTCTCCGACATTACAGAAAAATATTTTAGCGCGCTGATAAAGATCCTTCAAAGTTTCGGCTCCTAGATGTATCTGGAACGTGCCGGGCTGAAAAGCAAAGTTTACGTTTGGATGCGCTTTTAAATACTCAATGATTTCTTTATGATACCCGAGAGTGTCTCCACCGAGTGAAGAAAGGTACGACCATTTCGGCTCTCCAATCTCCGGAAATTTCCTCTCATACTCTTGGTGCTTCACAAGAATGGTACGATCGTCCTCATACCAAAGCACGTAGTGGTAATTAGTCTCTTTGCCGGGATGAATAGATACTAAATCTGTCGCAACCCCCTCATTTTTTAGTGTCTCCAGGCACTTTTGTCCATTCTGGTCATCTCCCATATTCGTTACCAGAGCGCTTCTAAGGCCGAGACGGGCGGCCGAAACGCTTGCGTTTGAAGCATTGCCCACCGCCCGCACTTCCGTCACCGATTCATACGGAATCTTTTCTCCGAAAGCCATGGTGATGGTGCAATGCTCACGGTTTACATCACAGTGGGTGGACGCTTCCTTAAGCCGGATGAAGGCGTCGGTAACAATATCGCCAATCGCTATAAAATCATACATTTGCTAAAATCATAACATGAAATCTTTGCGGGAAGCGCTCCAATGGGCAGAGGATAAAAAGGTTGCCATAGGGCATTTTAATATTTCGGATTCAGAAGGCTTCAAGGCAGTGGTCGAAGGATTAAAGGAAGCATCTGCTTATGCTTCCTTTAAAATTCCGGTCATTATAGGCGTCTCGGAAGGTGAGAGGGAATTCATCGGCTTAAACGAAGTGGCTTCTCTTGTTAAAATTGCTCGGGGAAACGGCCTTCCAGTATTCGTAAATGCCGACCACACTTACTCGGTGGAGAAAGCGAAAGCGGCTATTGATGCCGGCTTCGACGGCGTCATTATAGACGGCGCGGATAAATCCTTCGAAGAGAATGTTTCTATGACAAAAGCGGTAGTGGAATATGCGAGAGCTAAGAATTCTGAAATACTCGTCGAGGGCGAACTCGGATTTATAGGCCAATCATCCAAAGTATTAGATGCTGTACCCGAAGGCGTTTCTAAAACCTCGCCCGAGGACGCGAAGGAGTTTGTGAGACAAACTGGAGTAGACCTATTGGCACCTTCAGTCGGCAATATCCACGGCATAGTGAAGACGGGCGAACCAAAGCTTGATATAGGTCTTATAAAGGCTATTCATGAGGCAGTGAACGTGCC
>JBBUBT010000037.1:3508-7305 GCA_038058135.1 Patescibacteria group bacterium | reverse complement strand
AAGCACTTAAACCATATGGGAGAAGTAAAAGCCAATGGCACCACAGTTGAACCGGGCGTTTTTTACCGTGATTTCGAGAAAGAAACTTTGAAAAAGGGTCTCATTCTCCCTTGTTATCCAGCTTCTAAATCTCTGTGCGCGCTCGGCGGCATGTTCGCCAATAACTGTGGCGGAGAGAAGACCTTGCGCTACGGCAAGATGGAGAATTTCATCGTGGAATCAAAATTTATCTTCTCCGACGGACGAGAGTATGTAGTCAAACCTCTTACCAGTTCGGAGTTGGATGCAAAAATTGCCCAAGGCGATTTCGAAGGTAATCTTTACAAGCAAATCTTAGAACTTCTGGAAGAAAACCGGGAAATATTGAAGAATGCAAAACCTAAAGTTTCCAAGAATTCCGCCGGCTATTATCTCTGGAACGTTTACCCTGAACCTATCGAAGGGTCTGAGCGAATCTTCGACCTTAATAAACTTCTGGTCGGGTCGCAGGGCACTTTAGGCATCTTGACGGAAATAACGGTAAAACTTGTGCCGGTCGAAAAGGCTTCAGAACTCTTTGTCATCTTTCTTCATGATTTAGCGCCACTTGCGAAACTAGTCAACACAATTTTGCCGACCAATCCGGACTCCATTGAATCCTACGACGACGCCACCATGAAATTGGCTTTGCGCTTTTTCCCTGAAATGCTCAAAAGCATGAAGCCAAAGCACTTTTTCTCCCTTCTTTTCTCCTTCATACCGGAATTATGGATGATGATTAAGGGCGGCATTCCAAAGCTTATACTCTTGGTCGAGTATTCCGGAGAGAATCGGGTAGAAATAGATAAGAAAATCGAGAATCTTCAAAATATCATTCATCCTTTCAAATTAATTTCTAGGAAAACGCTATCAGAAGAAGAGTCCGATAAATATTGGACTGTCAGACGCGAGAGCTTCAATCTCTTGAGGAAGCACATGCATGGCTTCCGTACGGCGCCGTTCGTCGACGACGTGGTGATAAGGCCTGAAGACATGCCGACATTTCTGCCGAAAATGCGCGCTATCCTTGATTCCTACAATCTCAATTACACTATCGCCGGCCATGCCGGCAATGGCAACTTTCACATCATCCCGCTCATGGATATGAAGGATAGGAAAAACATTCAAATCATCAAAGAAGTGGGGGAGAAGGTCTATTCTCTGGTCTCTGAATATCATGGCTCGATTACCGGCGAGCACAACGACGGCATAGTCCGCACGCCGTATTTGCATAAAATGTACAGTCCGACCGTGCTCAAACTTTTCCAAAAAACTAAGGACATCTTCGACCCGCAAAACATCTTCAATCCAGGCAAAAAGGTCCCTTCGACGGGCTCTCGTTCGAGTCCGAGCGATGCTCGTCCCTCAGAGTCGAGGACAGGGCAAGTGGGCGGCACTTTGGAATATCTTGAAAAACACATCGCAATCGAGTAGAATGGCTTCATGCTTACCTTAAAGGCAGAAATACGGGATACCAAGACCAAACCGGACCTAATCAGAAAAGCGGGGAAAGTGCCCGCAGTCTTTTACGGTAAAAAGGAAGCATCCACTTCTATTGCCATCCCTAAAGTAGATTTCCTTAAGGTCTGGAAAGAGGCCGGGGAATCGAGCGTGGTAACACTCGATACACCTGACGGCTCCAAAGAGACTTTGATACAGGACGTCGATATCGACCCTGTTTCAGGCGCTCCGCGCCATGCCGATTTTTACGTTTTCGAAAAGGGGCACAAGGTCAAAGTTAACCTTCCTATTGAATTTACCGGGGTTGCTCCGGCGGTCAAGGATCAGGGCGGCATCCTGGTTAAAGTTCTCCACGAGCTTAAGGTGGAAGCCATGCCGAGAGATCTTCCGCACAGCATCTCTGTCGATGTAAGTTCTCTCGCTAATTTCGGAGACCAAATTCTCGTGAAGGATATACGGGGGCTTCATGGAGTCTCTTTCCTCGTGAATTCGGAAGACGTGGTAGCGCTCGTATCCGCTCCGCGCGAAGAGAAGGAGGAAGAGCCGGCTCCGGTTGACCTGTCGTCTATTGAAGTCGAAAAGAAAGGCAAAGAAGACGAAGCTCCTATCGAAACTCCCAATGACCAAGCCCCAATGACCAATGCCCAATTGGACATTAGACATTAGGATTTGGGATTTCTAATCCCATGCGCAAGTTCTTAACATTTTTAATTATTGCTTCATTAGGACTTTTGCCAAATGTGAATGTGGCTCAATCCGCTTGCACCTCTGAAACCGCCGGCAAGAGCCGTGCTCAACTCGAGCAGGAACTCGAGGCTTGCAACAGGGAAATCGCGGAGTGGCAGGAGACTTTGAATAAAACGAAGCAAGAGAGCGCCTCTTTCGCGCGCGACGTCGCGGTCTTGACGGCTAAAATTAATGCTGCCCAGGCCAATATCAAAGGCAAGAATATCGCTATCGCCAACTTAACTAAAGACATTGCCGTCAAGCAATCAGAGATTTCAGTGCTCGATAACAGGATTTTGAAAGGCAAGCAGGCGATAGCCGCTATTTTAAGAAAGACTAACGACATCAACTCATACTCGCTCCTTGAAAACGTGCTTTCAGACAAGACTCTTTCTGATTTCTTCGTGGATATGGATACTTACGCCTCGACCGAAGATGCCTTGGATATTCTTTTTGACGAACTGCGTGAGACTAAGGCATCAACCGAAAGCCAGAAGGCGGCTTTGGCCAAGAAGCGCGAGGCCGAAGCGGCGGCTAAAGCCGCCATCGAAGCGGCCAAGAAAGAAGTAGAGGTCGTCAATAATCAGAAGAAGACTCTGCTCGCGGTCAGCCAGAACAATGAAAGGACTTACGCCCAAGTGCTTGCCGATAGGCAAGCTAAGGCCGCGCAGATTCGAGCAGTGCTTTTTCCGCTAGTTGACGCCGGAGCGATACCTTTCGGCACTGCTCTCGCTTATGCCCAAGAAGCGAGCGCTAAGACTGGAGTCAGGCCCGCATTAATACTGGGTATTCTTCAGCAAGAATCGAATTTGGGAGCTAATGTCGGCCGCTGCGTTATTACCAACCTTACGAGCGGCGAGACTCGAAACACCACCACTGGCTATGTTTGGAGAAACGGCATTCACCCGACCCGCGACTTGCCGCTTTTACAGACTCTCCTTAAAGTGCTGGGGCGAGACCCGTTGAACACAAAAGTTTCCTGTCCGATAGCCGGCGTGCCTGGATATGGGGGAGCTATGGGCCCGACGCAATTTATACCTTCGACCTGGAATCTGATTGCTCCAAAAATCTCTGCTTATACCGGCAAAGCGACGCCCGACCCATGGAGTCCGGCCGATGCCATAATGGCCGCGGCCATACTCCTTCAGGGTAATGGCGCCGCAGCCGGCACTTACGAAGCTGAGCGCACCGCCGCGTGTAAATATTATTCCGGACGCATTTGCAGTTCGGCCAGACACATAGCAAGCTACGGCAACCAGGTCATGAATCGGGCTTCGACCATCCAGCTCACCATGATTGACCCTTTGCAGAATCTTTAATTTGTGATAGAATAATGTTTAAATGAAAAAGGAAATACATCCTGGTAATTACCGACCGGTTTTGTTTATCGACAATTCTGACGGCACGGAATTCATCATACCCTCGACGGTCAAAACCTCTGAGACAGGCAAAAGCAAGACTGATAAGAAGGAGTACCCAATTTTCCGCGTGGAAATCTCTTCCGCCACGCATCCTTTTTATACCGGCGAAGCTAAGACCCTGGACAGCGCCGGACGAGTCGAGCGCTTCAAGCAAAAACAAGCCAAGGCTAA
>JBBUBT010000037.1:0-3408 GCA_038058135.1 Patescibacteria group bacterium | reverse complement strand
ATGGATTGGCAAGAGTGGAAAAAACAAGAAAAAGCAAAAGTGGATGAGTTTCCGAATGAAATAATTCTTGAAGTGCGGGCCGGCGCCGGAGGAGAAGAAGCAACCCTCTTCGCCGAAGAGTTGGCGAATATGTATGTCTCTTACGCTAAGAGACAAGGGTGGGTCGTCTCTGGGGTAGATGGGTTGTCTTTCGAAATCCGCGGCAAAGATGCTTATAGGAAACTCCGCTACGAGACCGGCGTGCATCGCATCCAGCGCGTGCCGGAGACCGAGAAAATGGGCCGGGTCCATACTTCAACCGCCTCGGTAGCTATCCTTCCCGTGCGCAAGAAAACGACCGTGGAAATAAAGCCGGCCGACTTGGAAATAGAGACCTCTCGCTCGGGCGGAGCCGGGGGGCAGAATGTCAATAAAGTCGAGACGGCCGTGCGCATTATCCACAAGCCGACAGGCATCGACGTGCGCTCCACTTCTCAGAGAAATCAGCTAAAAAACAAGGAAATGGCCATGTCGATACTCATTGCCAAACTTGAAGCGAAGAAAGAGGAGGAGGAAGCGGCCAAATACTCCGCCAATAGGAAATCCCAGATTGGCACTGCCGACCGGTCGGAGAAAATCCGCACCTATAACGTCCTGCAGGACCGCATCACCGATCATCGCGTCAAAAAATCCTGGCATAATATCGAACCGATTTTAAAGGGAGAAATCGAGCCTATTCTAGACGCGATGCAATAATTCTGGTAAACCCCCACACCTATTTCACTAATTTCGATTTAATCATGGATAAACTTGATAAAAAGTAGGTGTGGGGGTAAACTGGATACCGCTTTATGGAAAAAGTTAAATCTTCAAAAGAGGCTGGTAAGGGCGTGGTTGACGCTCTTTTTTCGGTTGGAGCCCATTTCGGCTTCGTAAAGAGCCGTCGTCATCCCTCGGTCAAGCCGTTTATCTTCGGAACGAAAAACAGCATAGAAATCTTCAATTTAGAAAAGACCGGCAAGGAGCTTGGGAAAGCTTTGAAATTTATAGAAGCTAAGGGACGAGAAGGGGCCTTAGCCCTTCTCGTCGGAGGCAAGAGCGAAGCAAGAGAGGCGATTAAGAAAGCAGGGCGCGAGCTTGAGATGCCGTTCGTCGCGGGCCGCTGGATTGGCGGCACCATTACCAATTTTCCGGAAATCAAGAAGCGCATTGCGCGCCTTGAAGAGCTCACGGGCCAGCGGGAAAGGGGCGAACTTACGAAATATACCAAGAAAGAGCGCTTGCTTATCGACCGCGAAATAGACAAGCTCACTTTATATTTCGGCGGCCTTTCGCTTTTGAAGTCTTTGCCTAAATTCCTCGTGGTCATCGACCCCAAGAAAGAAAATATCGCCATCGCCGAAGCGAGGAAAATGCGCATTCCGGTTGTCGCGCTTGCCGGCTCAGATTCTAATCTCTATGATATTGACTATGCCATACCGGGCAATGACGCCTCGAGACAAAGCGTCGCGTTCGTTATAAACGAGCTGGTCAAATCTTATAAGAACGGCAAAGAAGAAGCGTTGAAAGAAAAAGATCCGCCAGCTGGCGGACCAAAGCAATAAATGATTACCATCGAAGAAATCAGGGCTCTTAGGGAAGAGACGGGTCTCTCTGTCATGCAATGCCAAAAAGCCTTGGAAGAAGCCGGCGGAAACAAAGAAAAAGCGATAAGCATTCTCAAGGCAAAAGGCGCGGAGATTGCCGCTAAAAAAGGTAATCGGACTTTGGGCGCTGGAATAGTGGTTTCTTACATACACGCCGGCGATACGGTCGGGGTCCTCTTGGAGCTTCTTTCGGAAACAGATTTTGTGGCTAAGAATCCTGAGTTCAAAACAGTAGCCAGGGATATCGCCATGCACATTGCGGCGATGAAGCCTTCTGACACTGCCGAGCTTTTAAGCCAACCCTTCATCAAAGATCCGACAAAGACAATAGCGGATGTCATCAACAGCACGGTGCAGAAATTCGGCGAGCGCGCGGAGATAGGCCATTTTATCCGTTTCGCAATATGATTACTCTTACCCTTTTTACCATCTCCGGCGCGGCTCTGCTGACGCTTACTCTGACCAAAAGAGCGGAAGAAAGAAGAAAAAAGGGGGTTCTTCTTCTTAAGCTAATATCGAGAGGTGACGAGCGCATGCGGGAACTGCATCATAAATCTCTACATTTTTATTCGACGGGCAGGGAGAAAGTCGTGTTCTTCATCAAGAAGCAGTTGCCCATGCGCTTGAAGAATTCGCTGAATAAATTTATTATCAAGCTTTCAGAACAAGTGACAAAATATATGGGCGACATCAGAAACTCGCGTCTTTTGAAAAAGTCAGACGGCATTTCCGAATTTTTTAAGAACATGTCGACTGTCGAAAAGGGGAGCGGAGAGATAAACGACGTCTATTATGATGATGCGCCTGCGATTGCTGAGGCGCCGCCTGTTAAAATAACGAGGAAAAGAGGCCCGAGGAAGAAAAAGCTTAATGTAGTGGAGATAGTGTAGTGTGATATATTACGGGCTCACGCCTGCCTGCCGGCAGGCAGGCCGCCTTAGCTCAGTTGGTAGAGCAACGCTTTTGTAAAGCGAAGGTCCCCGGTTCAAGTCCGGGAGGCGGCTCATTAGTTTTCTAAAGTCGTAGTTGCAGTAGAGGTTGTGGTCTTCAAAAGTTTAATGGCCGGGACGGCGACTTCGAACTCTTCGACCGTCTTAAGACCGTAATACGGCTTACCGTTGATGATTAAGGCCGGAAGCTCGGGCTTTACTTTGTAAATGGAGGTAAGCGTCCCAATGGCGCCGAGGTCGTAATTATAGTCGAAAGAGTAGACCCGCAGTTCCGGATATTTGTCACGAAGCGCCGTAAGCACGTAGCCCGTTTTCTCACAATCTTCACATTTGTCTTTGGTAGTATAAAAATAGAGGATAAAGAAGGTTTTTTCATTGCATTTCTCGGTCAGACGTTTCATTAAGAGATAATCTTTGATCTCCAAGAGAAAATATGAGCGTTTTAGAGAATCGACGTCTTCTTCGTTGAAGCTGGTACTGTTCTCAGCATAGGAAAGCTTTTCGCCCAAAGGCCCCAATTCTTTCGAAAGGAAGCCGGGGCCGATGTCTCTGCAGGAAGTTTCCGCGAGCAGGGCAAATTGCGTCTCGGATGAGAGGATATCGAGCGCCACGCGGTCTTCTATCGAGCGGACGTCCTCCACCTTCTTCTCGGCGAGCATATTGCTTGCTATAATCGCCGTACCGAAGATAAGCCCGGTAATAAGAAAGGCCACTAAGTACTTTTTTGAATCAACCATTACCTCCAACTTACCTTTCTCCTGAATACCGTGTCAAATAAGGCCTTCGTGAGCCAGAGAGGCACCATGAAGGTATAGAGGAAGAGATAGTATAGA
>JBBUBT010000036.1:0-5008 GCA_038058135.1 Patescibacteria group bacterium | reverse complement strand
TGGAAAGAATGGGGCAAGAAGAAGGAGAAGGAAGATTATTTGATAGACGGCATCGTGGTCAAGGTAAATGGCAGGAGAGAGCAGGAAGCGCTGGGCTTCACGAGTAAGGCGCCGCGCTTCGGTATCGCTTTCAAGTTTCCTGCCGAGCAGGTGACGACCACGGTAGAGGACATAAAGCTTCAGCTCGGCCGGACCGGCGTGCTTACTCCCGTGGCAGTGCTCCGGCCGGTCTTGGTCGCGGGCTCTAAAGTCTCGCGCGCGACGCTTCACAATGAAGACGAAATAAAGAGAAAAGATATCCGCATCGGAGACACCGTGGTTCTCCAAAAAGCCGGCGATGTCATCCCGGAAGTAGTCAAGGTTCTTACGGAAATGAGGACTGGTAAAGAAAAGATGTTCAAGTTTCCGACGCATTTCCCGCTCTGCGGTGGCGACGGCCGGATAGAGCGCATTCCGGGCCAGGCCGCTTACCGTTGCGTGGCGAAGAATTCTTATGAACAGCAGAGAAGGAAACTTACGCATTTTGCCTCGCGGCACGTTTTCGATATCGAGGGTATGGGGCCGAAAGTAGTGGGGGCACTTATGTCTGCCGAAATAATTTCTGATTTTGCCGATATTTTTAGCATGAAAAAGGGCGACCTCGAAACGCTTGAACGCTTCGGCGAGAAATCGGTGGAAAATCTTTTAAATGCCATAGAGAAATCGAGGAGCGTAACGCTTGCGCGCTTCGTTGCCTCACTCTCGATTCCGCAAGTGGGCGAGGAAACTTCTCGGGTGCTAGCCAATTATTTCGGCATGCCCGAGAAGTTTGTGCGAGCTAACCGGCAAGAGCTGGAAAGTATCGAGGGTATAGGGCCAATTATCGCCCAAGCGATTATTGAATGGTTTAAGGACAAGGAAAATCACAAACTTTTCATGCGGCTTTTAAAACAAGTCAGGGTGAAAAAAGAGGAGAAGGAAAAAGGCGGGGAACTCTCCGGGATAACTTTCGTGCTGACCGGCACGCTTGAAAAAATGTCACGTGAAGAGGCGAAAGAAAGAATCCGAACTCTCGGAGGCGGCACATCAGAGTCGGTCTCTAAAAAGACGGATTACGTAGTGGCAGGCGAGAATCCCGGTGAAAAGCTGGAGAAAGCCCGAAAATCGGGCGTAAAAGTTGTGAACGAAGCTGAATTTCTGGATTTGCTTGCCAAAAAATAATAAATAAGGCATAATAAGTAGAGACAAAGGAGGTGTGTCACATGGGATGAGAGCGCGTCCGCCGCCGATAAGAAAGTGAGATGGTGGAATCGCGCTCACTTTGCTTATCAACGTTAGTTGTCGTCGTGGAGCCTCTATGGACCAAGTCGTGAGAATTCAGTGCAATTGGTGTCACATGGCGCAGGACGATCACGGCCAGGAGAGATGCGAAAACATCTCTTGTAACGCCGTAATTCGTCCTCAGAACGGAGGACGGACACATTATACGATCGTTCACTACACGCCCGCGGTACCGCCGAGACTCCGACGTCGGCAGGCGGAAGCAAGGGTCTGAAGCCCACCTTTCACCCTCTCACCAAAAGATTCGCCGGCCACTTTCCCAGGTGGCCGGCTTTATTTATGTTAAAATTGCTTTATGGATAGAGAAAAAGTACTGAATTTGGCCAAATTGGCAAGAATCGAGATGGGAAATGAAGAGGCAGAGAAACTATCTCATGAATTTGATGCCATCCTTGATTATGTGGGGGAAGTGAAAAAAATCGGTAAGTTTAATAAGTCTGATAAGTTGAATAAGGAATTCGCGGTAAGGAATGTTATGCGAGAAGACACCGAAGGACATGAGCCGGGAATTTATACCGAAAAGATTTTAAACAAAGCTCCAAGTCGGGAAGGTAATTACATAAAAGTTAAGAAAATTCTGTGACACCGGAAGAAATTAGAAGTAAAGATAAGGATATTCACGCATTTCTTGAAGTTTTTGACGACGCGAAATCTTACGGAGAAGGTCCATTAAGCGGCAAAAGGATTGCCATTAAAGACAATATTTTATTTGAGGGACATAAGGCGAGCGCTGGCTCGAAAATTTTAGAAAATTTCACGGCTCCGTATGATGCCACTGTTATTAAAAAACTGAAAGACGCAGGAGCCATCATTGTGGGGAGGACAAACTGCGATGAATTCGCCATGGGTAGCTCTACCGAAAATTCCGCTTATGGCGTGACGAAAAATCCATATGACGCAGAGCGAGTAGCGGGCGGTTCTTCGGGCGGTTCTGCCGCCGCCGTGGGAGCCGGCCTGGTGCGCGGGGCTTTGGGGTCAGATACCGGCGGCTCCATTAGACAGCCGGCGGCGCTTTGCGGAGTGGTGGGGTTGAAGCCGACTTACGGTAAAGTGTCGCGCTTCGGACTTATCGCCATGTCCTCATCTCTCGACCAAATCGGGCCTATAACGAAAACGGTCTCCGACGCGGAGGCCATTTACAACGTTATTAAGGGCGAGGACCCGATGGATAGCACCACCCAAGAATTTCCAATTTCCAATTTCAAATTTTCAAAAAAAATCGGGATACCAAAGGATTTCGTAGAGAGCGAAGGGATTTCTGACGAAGTCAGAAATAATTTCTCTCAAGCGATAGAGAAATTCCGCTCTCTTGGATACGAGATAAAAGAAATTAAGTTAGAGCATCTGAAATATTCTCTGCCGGTTTATTACATTATCATGCCGGCCGAGGCCTCTTCGAATCTTGCGCGTTTCGACGGAGTGAGATACGGGTTCCACAAAGACGGCAAAGATTCCATCGACGATTATTTCAAAACCCGCGGCGCAGGTTTTGGCGCGGAAGTGCGCCGCCGGATTATCCTCGGTACCTATGTGCTCTCGTCCGGCTATTATGACGAATATTACGGAAAAGCGGTTGAAGCAAGAGGGCTTATCACCAAAGAATTAAGAAACCTTTTCCAGGACGTTGACCTTATGCTCACTCCCACGACACCTTCGCCCGCGTGGAAGATTGGAGAGAAGAGCAAGAGCCCGCTTGAGATGTATCTCGAAGATATTTTCACCGTTCATGCCAATATCAGCGGCTGTCCGGCCATATCACTGCCATCCGGTTTTGCCGGTAAATTGCCTCTTGGCATTGAGTTGACGGCAGACTTGGGCAGGGAAGACAATCTCTTCGCCGCTGGCAAGGAATTTTTGAATGAAAGCTAGCACCTAGTCCCTAGAACCTATAAACTAATTACATGGCAGAAGAAAAGAAAAAGCCGGCAGAAGGAATCTCCCGAACTACCGGGGAAGAAATTATATTTCTCCTCGCCGGCCTATTGATACTGGCGGTTATCATAAACCGGATAGTGAGTTATCTGGATTCCCTCGGCGCGGATGTTTACAGTGAGAGCTTCTGGAAGCTTTTAATTGCATATTTGCGGCCGTTTTGGTCGGTCTGGAAAGTGATAGTTGTCATATTAAGCGCAACTTGCTTAATTTGGATAATTTACAGCCTTAGAAAGCTCGGAGAAATCAATAAAGAAGAGCAAAATATATACGGGCCGTCAAAGAGCGAATCGTTGCTTGAAGAATTGACGGAAAAGCCCGAGAAGGAAAAAGAAAACGAGAAATGGCTTAGGGTTATGAATCACGCTAATTCGGAAAATCCTTCCGACTGGCGGCTAGCTATCATCGAGGCCGATGTGATGCTTGAAGAACTTCTGCGGAATCTCAACTATCACGGCGACTCGATGGGCGAAATGCTGAAGTCGGTCGATAAAAACGATTTTTTAAGTTTGGATGCGGCTTGGGAAGCGCATAAAATCAGAAATAATATCGCGCACGAAGGCGGGGACTTCCAGCTGAACGAAAGGGAAGCAAGGCGAGCCATCTCCCTATTTGAAACAGTCTTTAAAGAATTCCAGCTTATCTAGTTGTTGCGGGTGCTGGTAACGCTCCAGCTCCTACAGGTTATGAGCCTGTCGAGGTACTTTTCCTCCAACCCGCTATTCGGGGAATTATATGCTTAATCTTCCAAAAAGCAATTAAGACGCATCGTGTGAGATTAAGGTCGGGGATAATTAAAACTACCAATATAGTATAATATATGCCATATATGGTAAAGTATGAACAAAAAACAATAGCTCTAAAATTAAGAAGAGGTGGTATGAGTATTGGTGATATAGCCTCCACATTAAAAGTCTCTAAATCTTCGGCAAGCTTGTGGTGTGCAAATCTCCAATTAACGGGATGGCAACGTCAAAAATTAGTCAAAAATGCCATCAAGAATGGCTCGAAGGGGAGACTTATGGGTGCCGCTGTCAATAAAAAGAAAAAACAAGACAATATAATCTTTAATAGAAACAAAGCTCAGAAACAGGTAAGAATGCTATCTTCCCGAGATTTGCTTATTGCCGGGGCGGCCCTTTATTGGGCTGAGGGAGCCAAGACTGATACCACTTCAGGATTCTCTTTCATGAATTCCGACCCACGAATGATTTTGTTTATGAAAAATTTCCTTACCTTAGTTATGGAAGTAAAAGAAGAAGATATTAGTTGCACCATTCAGATAAACAGAGCCCATGAATCAAGAATAGGTAAGGTTTTGAAGTTTTGGTCAAGTCTGTTAAAATTACCACTGAAGCACTTCAAGAAGCCATATTATGTGAACGTTAAGCATCAAAAGGTTTATGATAACCATGATGTTTATTATGGAACGTTGAGGTTGAAGGTAAGTAAGAGTTCCAATCTTAAATATCACATGCTTGGCTTGGTTGAAGCTTTAAATGTCGGCGTAGCTCAGGTAGTTAGAGCATAGCACTCATAAAGCTAAGGTCGAAGGTGCAAGTCCTTCCGCCGACACCACGCGAATTTCGTTATAATTCGCAGATTGCGGGTGTAGCTCAGCTGGTTAGAGCGCTTCCCTGTCACGGAAGAGGTCGAGGGTTCAAGTCCCTTCACTCGCGCAAAGTAAAATCGGATTAGCTTCGGCTAGTCCGATTTTGCTTCTGTCGTGAGAGCACCCAGAACTTGAACGCCGGAG
>JBBUBT010000035.1:0-4002 GCA_038058135.1 Patescibacteria group bacterium | reverse complement strand
TTCCGCCGCCTCAGGCATAAGCGTCGCGCCCTCTTTCTTCGCTACTGTGAGCGCAAATTCTTTGAGCGTAGCCTGATTGGGTGCCTTGAAGGAGAAGGTCTGGCAACGAGAGATGACCGTTTCCGGCACCTTCTCAAGCGCGGTCGTGGCGAGGATGAAGACGACGTAAGCCGGCGGCTCTTCCAGAGTCTTCAGAAAGGCGTTCCAGGCCGATTTCGAGAGCATGTGCGCTTCGTCGATGATGTAGACCTTGAATCGCGATTCGTAAGGAAGGGTAAAGACACTTTCGTTCAAAGCGCGAATATCGTCGACGCTTGTCTGCGAGGCGGCATCCATCTCGACCAGGTCGTTCATCGAGGTACCGATGGCACGGGACAGAATGCGGGCCACGGAAGTTTTGCCCGTACCGCGCGGACCGGAGAAGAGGTACGCGTGCGAGATGTTGCCGAGCTTTATCGCTCCTTCAAGCACTTTCACAATATGCTCCTGGCCGATAACTTCTTTGAATTCTTTCGGCCGATATTTGCGATAGAGCACGCCGCTCACTTTCTCTCCCTTTTTCATGAAAGTCAGTATATCAAAAAACGTCCCCCGCTGTGGTTGGCGGCGAGGGACATCTGTCTTGTGTGAACGAAACGAACCTAGGGTTGAGTGAATGACCTTTCCTTATTTGTACATATAGGCAGTTCTTGCCTTTTCCTATCATAAGAGACGGTAAATGTCAACGGAACTTACGCAATTTTGTCCTTTGGTAGATTTAAAAAATGTCCTATAACTTTTTCCACCTCCTCCGCGCTATTAGTGTCCATAAGTTTCGCCCGTAACTCCGCCGCCCCTTCAAAGCCTGTCACGTAAGCCTTGAAATGCTTTTTCATAACGGCGAAACTTTTTGTATCGCCAAAAATTTCTTTAAATAATTTAACATGCTCGATTAGAATGGTTAATTGTTCATTTAAACTTGGCGAGTAATTATTCGAATCAGACGGGTAGTCTGGTTTGAATAGCCATGGGTTCCCGAAGATGGCGCGGCCGAGCATTATCCCATCGCAACCGGTTTCTTCTGCTTTTTCCCTCGCTTCATCGAGATTTAAAACATCACCATTGCCGAGAATAAGCGCTTTGCTTTTATTTTCATTCCTTATCTCCACCGCTCGTTTTACAAATTCCCACCGCGCGGGCACTTTAGACATCTCCTTCCTGGTACGGGCGTGGACTATAACTGCCGCCGGTTCTTCTTTGAGTATTTCTGGAAGCCAATTCTCGAGGTCAGGGCGGTTATAACCCGTGCGTGTTTTTACTGATATAGGAAGATTCGGGGCGCCTTCCTTCGCAGCTCTTATAAGCTCTCTGGCTCTATCAGGATTTTTCATAAGATTCGCGCCTGCGCCTTGCTTCTCGACGCTTTTATCAGGACAACCCATGTTTATATCAACGCCGTCGAAGCCGAGATTAGCTGCCAGTTGTGCAGCTAATCTCATGTGCCCGAGATTTGAAGTAAAAAACTGCGCCACAATCAGCCGCTCCGATTCCGAGTACATAAGGTCGAGCAAAAGTTTCCGTCTCCCCTCGAGAGGCGCAAGAGCAAGGCCGTCGGCGGAGACGAATTCCGTCCACATGACATCGGGCTTGCCGTATTTGGCAATAATGCGGCGGAAGGCGGCATCAGTAACATTGGCCATGGGAGCTAAAGCAAAAATTGGTTTCGCTAATTTTTGCCAAAAGTTATTCATAAATCCTAAATCTTAAATCCTAAATCACTCTTTGAACCTGTAGAATACTTTATTATCTGTGCGCAAATCGAGCACTGACACTTTCTCGAGGAAATTCACCTCACTTTTTATGGCGTCGTCTTTCAAAAACGCTTCCAGGTTTGAATAGAGGATATCGAGGTCGCTTGAGCGGCGCCACCTTATGCGCGTCTGGTGAGGCAAAATAAGATTAACCTCTTCTTTACCCACTTCCATAGAGAGAGGATGAATGCCTAGTGTGGAAAGATTGTTTACGAAACGGGTAAGCGGCTTAAACTCTAAGGGTGTGAGAAACTCTTTACCCAAGGGCTCCTCTACTGGCACGTCCTTAGCATAAATGAAATAGACATGGCCGGAGAAAGATGGCGCCTGGTCGAAGATGAAGCCATTCTCATCTAAAAAGTAGCATTGAGAGGCATCATCAGGCAATAATGCGGAGGCGCAATAGAGAGCAAAGGGCTCCCGCTCAACGACAACGATGCTTAAGAGACGCGTGCCTTCGAGCGCCAGGTCCACGGAGGCGAAGCGCGGGAATTCCTTGAATAAAGATTTTTTGATATCGCGCCGCGGATAAATCACGAAATTTGAGCGCGGTAAAAGCCAGAAATAATACCCGCTTAAGTGGCTTTGTACGAGAGATATTACCTCGTCCTGATTTACCGCCTTGGCTCCCTCGACTTCGGCTTTAGAAATTAAGAATTTTTCTTGCCGCGAGAGAAAGGTTAGAAGAGCGGAAAGAGTGAGCGCTCCGGTGGTCCAGAGATAAAGCCGGCGTCGCCTTGCTTTCTTTCTCTTCTCGTGGAACTCTGGGGAGGAAAGTGTCGAGCCGGTCGAGACTATTTTCATCTTAATTTCCCTTTATTACGCCGAGTCCATTCATGTACGGCACTAGTACTTGCGGGATTTTCACTGAACCATCCGCTTGCTGGAAATTTTCTACAAGCGAGACGAGAATACGGGGAGTGGCTATGGCTGTGGCGTTGAGCGAGTGTGCATATTGAGATTTTCCCTCTCCATCTTTGTATTTGATATTGAGCCGCCTAGTCTGAAAGTCATGAAAGTATGAAGTCGAACCGAGTTCGCGGTATTTTTCCTCAAGCGGGACCCATCCTTCGATATCGTATTTCTTAACCTGCCCCAGGCCGAGGTCGCCGCCGCAGTTTATAACCGTGCGGTACGGGATGCCCAGAGATTCCACAAACTCTTCGATGTTTTTATGGAGCCATTCATGCCACTTCACCGATTCCTCATGACTGGCCTCACAGAGAATCAGTTGTTCGAATTTGAAAAATTCATGAACCCGTATAAGCCCTTTGACATCCTTCGAATGGCTGCCGGCTTCGCGGCGAAAGCATGGGGAAAATGAGAGAAATTTCTTTGGCAACTCCTCTTTCGAAATGGTGTCATTCTGATAGAAGCCCATGGTAGCGACCTCGCCCGTGCCTGAAAGATATTCTCCGTCCTGTGTTTTGTATAAATCATCTTCGCCTTGTGGTAAGTAGCCTGTGCCGAGAAGAGTCTCTTTCCGCACCAGAGCCGGCACTTGCATGAGAGTGAGTCCTCGGGATACGAAAAAGTCAAGAGCGTAGCGCCAAACCGCAAACGACAAGAGGGCCCCGGTGCCTTTCAAAAAATATCCTCTGAACCCGGAAACTTTCGCCCCGCGCTCGAAGTCGGCCATGCCGAGAGCAGTCATGATGTCGATGTGGTTCTTCGGTATAAAATCGAATTTGGGAATCTTCCCCCACATTTTTACCTCTTTATTATTGTCGTCACTCTCCCCCTCCGGAACAGAAGCGTCGGGAATATTTGGTACCGCAAGCATTAAGCTCTGCCATTCGCGCACCACCTCTTTTAGTTCACCTTCCACTTTCTCCAACTCATTCTTTAGCTTTTTCAGGCGTTCCAGAATCTTCTCGCGCTCTTCGGAGCTCGCCTTGACTATCTCGTTATTGGCCACATTTTGGTCAGCACGCATTTCTTCCACTTTTCCCAAAAGTTTTTTCCTCTTGTCGTCAGTTTTGATGAACTTCTCGACGTCAAAGTCCACGCGCTTCGATTTCGCGGCTCTTGCCACCAAGTCCTTATTTTCTCTGATGAATTTGATATCCAGCATAAATAGTTTTTAGCTTCTAGCTGTTAGCTTGAATACATAATACAATATAAATGAAATGATTCGAAGCTTAACTCCCGAAGAATTTCCTGAACTTCTAAAGGAAATTCCGGACGCACCCAAACGGCTTCGCTATGAAGG
>JBBUBT010000034.1:0-1286 GCA_038058135.1 Patescibacteria group bacterium | reverse complement strand
GAGATATTCTGGCTAAAGCGGACAAAATGACCATGGCGCATTCGCTTGAACTCAGGGTGCCGTTTCTAGACAGCTTAGTAGCTTCGTTAGCTTCAAAGCTTCCGGATAAATTCAAGTGGCGAGGCAGTACCACAAAATATCTCTTGCGCGAGGCATTCAAATCTATTCTCCCGGAGAGAACTCGCAAGAGAAAGAAACTCGGTTTCCCGACCCCGATTCGTGAATGGCTGTCTGAAAAAGAATTCAGACAAATTTTAGACAACCACTATATCCAAACTCATTTTGACCCAGGCCAGATTAAAAAATTATTTGAAAGACCGAAAGATAATGCCCGGAAAATCTATCTCCTCCTCATGCTCGCCATTTGGTACAATACTTTCATCAGAGATGCCAGACATTCTTAAAATCATAGTGCCCACCGTCCTGACCTTCTCTATCGGGATTTTTATCACTCCGTTTTTCACCAAATACTTCTACAAATATAAAATGTGGAAGAAATCTCCCCGTACTGAATCTGACACTTCAGAGCGCTTCAAGACTATTCATAATACCGAGCATGAGATGTCAACGCCGCGCGTGGGCGGAGTAATTATCTGGGTTTCGGTGCTTCTCACTGTAGTAATTATCTTCGTTCTTTCAAAACTCTTTCCAACGGGGCTTTTTGGAGGGCAAGTCAGCATCTTCAATCAACTTAACTTCTTTAGCCGGAGCCAAACCTTAGTTCCTCTGGGAGCTTTTTTCTTGGCTGCCATCATCGGGCTTTTAGACGACTTGCTTCAGATTTTTGGCCGTGGGAGCTATGCCCGGGACCCGCTTGTCTACCGGAAGATTAAAGAAGTCATGGTTACTCTTATCGGCATCTCCATTGCTTTCTGGTTTTATTACAAGCTTGATTTCGTCTCCATAAAAATTCCTTTCGACGGGCAATGGCAGCTTGGCATATGGTTTATACCCTTTTTCGTAATTGTCATGCTCGCCACATTTTCCACCTCTGTCATCGACGGCTTGGACGGCCTCGCCGGCGGAGTGCTGGCCTCGTGCTTTACCGCTTACGCGGCAATTGCTTTCCTTGGCAGCCAGTACGATATCTCGGCTCTTTCCGGCGCTATCGCGGGAGGCATTCTGGCCTTTCTCTGGTTTAATGTGCCGCCGGCACGCTTTTATATGGGAGAAACCGGAATACTCGCGCTTACAGTAGCGCTCTCGGTCATTGCCTTTCTCACTGATTCAGTGCTACTTTTGCCAATTATCGGATTACCGCTTGTCGCTACAACCGCTTCGGACAT
>JBBUBT010000033.1:0-5021 GCA_038058135.1 Patescibacteria group bacterium | reverse complement strand
CTTAACGCTTGGCTATAATCGACTTTTTATAAGTATCCAAATGTTCGAGGGCGACGCCAGTGCCTTTGGCCACGCAGAAGTAGGCGTCTTTGGCAAGCACCGCCTTAACGCCGGTCCGCCTAAACATCAGTTCCGGGAAATTTCTGAGTTGAGAGGAGCCGCCGGTCATGATGATTCCCCTGTCGATAATATCTGAAGATAGTTCCGGTGGCGTCTCCTGCAGGACCTCCTTGACCGCCTTCACCATCTCCCGCAGTTCTTTTGAAATCGCCTTAACCACTTCATTGGTTTTAATCTCAATCGTGCGAGGCAAGCCAAGAACGAAATCACGGCCCTTGACTTGCATGGAAAGTTCGTCGTCAATCGGTATGGCCGAGCCGATTTTAATCTTGATGTCTTCGGCCATTTTGTCGCCGATAACCAAGTTAAACGTCTTCTTTATGTAATCCATGATGGCGGCATCCATCTTGTTGCCCGCCACCTTGACCGAGGTGGAAGCGACGATGCCGCCAAGAGAGATGACTGCCACATCGGTAGTCCCCCCGCCGATGTCGACTATCATGTGCCCCGCCGCTTCCTGGATGGGGATGCCGGCGCCTATGGCGGCAAGAATCGGCTCTTTGACCACGTAAGCGTTCCTCGCGCCCGCCTTAACAGCGGCTTCAATGACCGCGCGTCGTTCCGTCGAGGTTACTCCGGCGGGCACGGAGATAAGCACATCGGGCTTCCAGATATTCCAACGGCCCAGAGTCTTGTCTATATAGTAACGAAGCATGGCCTCTGTCACGCGGTAATCCGCGATGACGCCGTCTTTCATCGGACGGTAGGCAATAATATCCATGGGCGTGCGGCCTATCATGGTCTTGGCTTCCGCGCCGATGGCCAGAATCTTGTTATCGCCGGAGACTGCCACGACCGACGGCTCATTCAAAACGATGCCTTTGCCGGGCACAAAAACCAGGATGTTAGTGGTGCCGAGGTCGATGCCAAGCTTTTTAGCCATAGTAATTTACACCATGATACTATAACGGCATGAGAGAAGTAAAAGTCGTCCTGATTGCCAAAAATGCCGGACCGGAAATGCTTTCTTACTTCTCCTCCGTTAAATTCGCTCCGGGAACACTAGTAAAAGTGCCTGTTAGGAAAAGTTCGAGCGTGGCGGTGGTTGTGAGTTCTCGCGACGTAAGAGATGCAAAGGCCGAAATCCGGCGGGCCGGTTTCGCCCTTAAAAAAATTGCAAAGAAAGATATTTTCGACGCCGGACTCTCTCCGCAGTTTCTCTCGGCGGTAAGGGATACGGCTAATTATTACGCATCCTCTCCGGGCGCCCTGCTCTCGGTTCTGCTTCCAAAAACGCTTTTGGAAAAACCGGAATTCTTTTTTCCAGCCAAAACGGGTGGCGGAAAAAATCGGGAAGCAAGAGAAGTTGTGCTCTTCCAGATGGATACGGAAGAGCGTTTCGGTCAATATCGCGCCATGGTCCGGCAATGCTTTGCCAGGAAGACTTCGGTGATGTTTGTGGTACCCACGCATCTTGACGCTTTAAAAGCGAGAGATCGCCTCTCGCAAGGCATAGCGGAATACGTTTACGTTTTCACCTTGCGGGAGAAAGCCGAAGAAGCAAGGAAAACCTGGGCGGGTGCTCTGGATGAAAAGCACCCCGTGCTTTTCATCACCACTCCGGCCGGCCTCGCCTTTGAGCGGCGAGACCTCGGCACTATCATCATGGAACGGGAAAATTCCCGCGCCTGGAGAACGCTCGCCCGCCCGTACATCCATTTTAAAATATTCGTCGAAAAGCTTTCCAAGGAAACGAAGCGGCAATTGGTGTTCGGAGACTCCGTGCTTTCGCTTGAAACTCTTTGGAATTGGAAGGAAAAGGGCGCTGAACACGGCGAACTCTCGCTCGTAAGATGGCGTCTACCGGCGGTAGAAACATCGCTTATTGACGCCAGCGGACGTCCGGACTCTGATGGAAAATTCGAGATATTTTCCAAAGAATTAAAAAGTCTTGTGCACAAAGCGCTGGAGGAAAAAGAAAGCGTATTACTATTCGGCGTAAGGAAAGGTCTCTCGCCCACCACTATCTGCGGGGACTGCGGCTATATTCTGCCGTGCCTCAATTGCGGCGCGCCCGTCGTTCTCCATAGGCAAAGCGGCGGCGGCAACATTTACATCTGCCATGCCTGCGGCACCAAGCGGGACAGCAAGACTACTTGCGGTTTTTGCGGCAGTTGGAAACTCGTGCCTCTAGGTATCGGGGCGGAGAAAATCGCCGCTGAAGCTCGGGGCCTTTTTCCAGAAGCCAGTGTTTCTATTCTCGACAAGGACCATGCTCCGAGCGATACGAGCGCTCGAAGAATCGCTCAGAACTTCTTGAAGAACGGCGGCATCCTGGTGGGCACGGAACTGGCCTTGTTCCATATCGAGAAAGTTTCTTACGCCGCGCTGGTCTCCGCCGACTCCCTTTTCTCGATACCGGACTTCGGCATTAATGAAAAGATATTTTATCTGGTCAGCCGCCTGCGGGAGATGGCAGAGAAGAAAGCGATAATTCAGACCAGAAATATCGGTAAGCAAGTGCTGGCGTGGGCATCGCAGGGTAATATCATCGACTTCTACACGAACGAAGTTGAAGAAAGGAAAACGCTTCTATATCCGCCCTTTTCGGTTTTTATAAAAATCGATGGAAAAGATTTGGGAATCAGAGAAAGATTCTTAAGATGGAATCCGGATACTTTTAAAAATTCGTTGATAATTAGAATATCAAGAGAGAAATGGCCCGATGAGGCACTCTCCCATGAGCTCTCTTTGCTCGGGCCGGAATTTAGTATTAAAGTGGACCCTGAATCTATTTTATGAAACTGCTTGTTGCTAAAAACTCAAAAGTATTGCGGGAAGTCGCAAAACCGGTGGCTATTAAAGATATCGGGTCTAAGAAACTCACCGATATTTTGACCAAAATGAAAGAAGCCATGCATGCGGAAGAGGATGGGGTGGCTATTGCCGCGCCGCAGATAGGAGTGGGGTTGCGGATTTTTGTAGTCCGGGGAATGGGAAAAAATGCGCCAGATAAAGTCTTTATCAATCCAGAAATCATTAAACATTCTAAAAAGAAACAGGGAATGGAAGAAGGATGCCTCTCTTTGCGCTACTTATACGGCCGCGTATTGCGTTATGAGAAATTGAGCATCAACGCCTACGATGAGCATGGCAAGAAGAGAACTCACGGCGCGTCCGGCTTACTGGCTCAGATATTTCAGCATGAGATAGACCATTTAAACGGAGTGCTCTTCATCGATAAAGCGGAAAATATACGGGACGTGCCGCCGTCTTCCATAGTCTTTTTCGGCAGCTCCAGATTTTCTGGGTATGTTCTGGAAGAATTGGAACGTGCGGGGCACGTTCCAATAATGAAAATCACTAATGCCAAGGCCCCCTTGCCCATCCGCCAGCTGGCGGATGCCGAGGCGGACTTATTCATCGTGGCCTCGTTCGGGAAAATTTTGCCGCGAGAAGTTATCGATATGCCGAAGCACGGCTCTTTAAACGTGCATCCTTCTCTTTTACCTAAATATCGAGGGCCCTCACCGATACAAACCCAACTCCTCGACCTGGCAGGTCGAGGAGTTGGCGTCACGATTATAAAAATGGACGAAAAAATGGACCATGGGCCGATTGTCGCCCAAGAAGAGGTGCCGATATCGCCCTGGCCGGATCATTATCATATGGTGGAAGAGAAACTGGGCCGCGCCGGGGGCAAGCTTTTGGTAAAAATTATTCCCGAATGGCTTAAGAGAAAGAGGGAAGAAAAAGCGCAGGATGAGAGCCGCGCCACTTATACCAAACTGGTAAAGAAAGAAGACGGGCTTATCAAGCTCGATGGGCCGGCTGAAGAAAATCTAAGAAAAGTGCTTGCCTACAGCACTTGGCCCGGGGCATATCTTTTTTTCAAAAGTAAACGCGACAAGGAAATCAGAGTGGTCGTCAAAGATGCGGAAATAAAGGACAACCAATTCAGACCGACGCGCGTGATACCGGCTGGAAAAAAGGAGATGGATTGGGAAGATTTCCTGCGAGGTAATGCTTAGGGCTTTCTTTTGAAAAAGTTCAGCCCTTTCATCATGTTTTTGACGATTCTGGCGCCCTTGCGGGAGAGGGTTTCGTGCTTGTCTTTAAGTTGAGCCAGGCTTTCCGCCACCTCGTCTTTAACCAAGTCTATGGCGGCGTATAAATCACTCTGTTCAGAAACCGCGTAGAGATCGAGACCGGCTCCTAAGAGATGGACTTCGGCCTTGAAGACCTCGCCAGACTTATGGTGCCTGGTAGACTTCCCTACTTCCACCTGCGCTACTATGGCCCCTGCGTTTTTCTCCAAATATTTCGCGAGCGAAGAAATCTTCTTGTTTACATAGCTTGAAATAGCCGGAGTGAGTTCTATTCCGGTCGCTTTGATGTTGATCTTCATCTAAATTCTACTACGGGATTCATGTTATTTATTATAATGCCTCTCTATCTCGTGGGCTATAAAGAGGTCTCGGTCCGTAACTTTGCCGCCGATGTCGAAGCGCTGCAGTTCGAAAAGAATTTTATTATACATAATGTGCGTATCCGGGTGATGATCATTTGCCTCGAATACCGGGGTCATTGAGTTCACGAATCCGAGTGAATCCATGAAATCTTTGAATTTATATTCTTTGGAGATTCTATTACTTTCAAATTTCCACCCGGGCAGATTTTTGAGCCCCATTTCTATCTCCTTTTTTGTTAAAACTTTCGGTTTGCCCATTTATTTTTTATGCTTGAAAAACTCAACCTGCCTTAACCGCTTCAATGCTTCCGCTCGCGTACGATACGGCCCGCCCAGACTCTTCCGAGTCTTCTCGGAGAGCACGTAATAGCCCTGTTTCCGCTTGGCAATCATATAAATAAAGACGGAGCAAAATTGCCAACCTTAACTATTTTAAAATAGTAGCATACTGGCTCCCCCAGTATAACCTAAATATACCGCTATTTTTCAA
>JBBUBT010000032.1:0-4309 GCA_038058135.1 Patescibacteria group bacterium | reverse complement strand
TCTCTAAAGAAATTTTTCGATATATTTTCAATAGCGATAATGGCCGAATCTACTTGTGGCGTCGGTACGAATGAACCCGCTTTGACGGTCTCGATATAGCTCGGTTTCCCATAAACCTTGACGGAAATCGACAAAATACTCTCTTTATCACGAGTGAAGTCGAGAGGCTTACCCCCCGTGGACACTCGGTGTCCACATATCCGCTCCGCCACTTCTTTCTGAACCAAAAGAACCATTCTCTCCGGCTGATATTCCGCGGATAGAAATTTCTCCAAAATGGCGCCAGTAATGTTGTAGGGAATATTAGAGATTAGTTTATAGATTCTAGGTACTAGGTTATAGTTTTTGAATTCAAAATTAAGAGCATCGTCGTGTATTAATATCAGTTGTTTGTTCACAATCTCTTTTTGGTATTTTATTTTTAATTTTTCATGCAAATTATCATCTTTCTCAATAGCTAGCACCAAACACCCAGTCTCTAATAGCTTGTCTGTCAGTGTTCCCGTGCCCGGTCCGATTTCAAGAATTGTGTCTGACGATTTAATTTCACCAGCTTTAATAATAGCTGCGAGAGCGCGCTCCGACTTCAAAAAATGCTGACCTAATGATTTTTTCGCTTTCATTAGGAACGTATTAACTCGATTCCAGCCCTTTCTAACTCGTCAAGCAAACTTTTACGCTCCACTATACTTTTTAGACTGCTTTCAGCAAATTTTCGATAATGATTCCGGCTTTTAAATTGATCGAGAATAATCTTTGTCTCGCAAATCTTGTTTAGACTATTCTCTTTTATATACTCTTCCCAACTGGTTTTGCCCAATGTGGACACCGAGTGTCCACGACCATGTGCCATTTTATTTAAATTTATGTACGCGCTTAAATGTAAAAGATATTCGTTAGAATCAATAAGTTTGGCTTGAAACTTTCCTTGGAATAAGGCTCCCGATCTCTTGTATTTGGTATTAAAGTATTTTGAATAGCCCATACAAAGCTTATGCATGAACTTTTCTATTCCCCTTTCAGCCACCTGCTCTAAAATAAAATGAAAATGGTTTGGATTCATGCAATAGACAACAATATTAACTAATTTCGGATCTGTGGACACTCGGTGTCCACGCTCAAGACTTCCTATTACTTCAAGAGTATTAAATTGTTCAACTCCCTTGAAAAACCTTTCAATATCACCCGAATTAGTAAAGATGCTTCTCTTGTCTACCCCTCTGTTATAGATGTGGTAAAATTCTTTTTCGGCAAAAGAAATATTCCTCATACAATCAATTATATCTCTTGTAGACACTCGGTGTCCACAAGACTAAAATTCTATGTCTAAAAGAGGTTTTCTGGGCAAATCGCCTGCTTCAAAATCCTCTTCCTCCACAAGTTCCGCCGGGATATCGTAAATGAATTCAGACGGCATATTGACCTGACTTCTGCCGAAGACTGTGCGGACTTGCGCGTAAGAAAGAAAAACTTTTTTCCTCGCGCGGGTAAGCGCGACATAAAAGAGCCGTCTCTCCTCTTCCGCTTCCTCGGGCGTGATATTACTCTCATTAATTCTCTGGTGCGGAAATAATCCATCTTCCAAGCCGGTAATGAAAACCACATCGAATTCCAGTCCCTTAGAAGCGTGCACAGTCATGAGCCGCACTGCTTTGCGCTCTTCTTTGAGTTCGTCCTGGTCGCTTTGGAGCGCCGTGTCTGAGAGAAATGATAAAACGCTCTCTTCTCCTGGCATTGCGTCATAGCGCGAAGCGAAATTTACCAGCTCGTACGCGTTTTCAAGCCTTGCCGCTCCGTCTTCTCCGCCATCTTTCCACTCGGCTTCAAGGCCGGATTCTTTGATAATGAAAGAGATGGTCTCGCTTACCTTTTTCTCTTTCGAAATCTCGGCAATTTGAGATAAAAGCGTGCGGAAGCCGGCAATTTTCGACTTCATAGCCGCTGGTAACGAATCAGTTGCGCCCGCGAAAATCTTAACGATGGTGGTCTTGCCAATGCCGCGCGTCGGCGTGTTGATTATCCGCTTTATATCCGAAAGTCCTTCCGAATTAAGCGCGGCGCGCAAGTACGAAATTACATCTTTAACCTCCTTTCTCTCGAAGAAACGAGTGCCAAGTATCTGATATGGAAGTCCCAGATTCATAAATGCCTCTTCCAACGCACGGGATTGGAAGTTGGCGCGATAGAGTACAGCCATCTCATCCGGATGTACGCCATTTTTAATTAATTCTTCTACTTTTCTCGCGACGAAGGCCGCTTCGGTAACTTCGTCAAGTAATCCGACGGCAACTATTTTTTCCCCAAGGGCATTCTCGGTAAAAAGATTTTTCTTTCTTCTGATTTTATTCTTCTCTATGATGGCATTGGCCGCTTCAAGAATGGTTTTGGTGGAGCGGTAATTCTTTTCAAGCGTAATGACCTCGGCCTTCGGGTAATCTTTCTCGAAATCGAGAATGTTTCTTATATCAGCACCGCGCCAGGAGTAGATATTCTGGTCAATGTCCCCCACCACGCATATATTTTCGCCTCTACCCACAAGCATTTTCGATATTTCGTACTGCACTCTGTTGGTATCTTGGTATTCGTCTATATGTATGTAGCGCCACACATTCTGGTAATACTTTCTTACACCCTCATCTTGCCGTAAAAGATTATTCGTCTTAAGTAAAAGGTCGTCGAAGTCCAGAGCATTCTCCCTTTTAAGCGCCTTTTCATACTCCGGCCAGACTTGAGAGACCACATCCAGGAAGTATCCTCCTTGTTCGGTATTGCCCCACTCTTCGTGGCTCACGCCACGACCCTTTTGCTTCGAGATAATGCTTAAAATCGCACTCGGGTCGTGAGTTTTAGGATCTAAACCCAGAGTGAGGAGCGTTTCCCTCACTACTTTCTTGCTGTCATCTTTGTCGAAGATGGTAAAGTGCCTTTTTGTCCCGGCTTTTTGATGCTGTTCGCGGAGAATATGCACTCCGAGCGAGTGGAAGGTGCTCACGAAGGGCCGTTCACTCATAGAAACAGGGCGGTTGATATTTTTGTCGGATTGAAGTCCTGCTTCAATCCGATCACGCATCTCCTTCGCGGCCTTGTTGGTGAAAGTGATGGCAAGAATCGATGAGGGCGAGACACCGGAGCGGACCAAGTGGCGAATTCTCTCACTCAAAGTCTTCGTCTTGCCGGCACCGGCGCCGGCCAATATCAAAACCGGCCCGTCTATCGCGAGAACGGCCCTTTTTTGTTCCGGATTAAGCTCGATAGCACTCATTCGAGACACTATATCACAGGGGGATAAGTCAATTGCGCCGCCAAATCGGCAGACGTATAATGTATTGACAATAATGAAAGTCCGTCGTCACATGGCTCTGCTGAGCCATTTCGTCATATTGGGGCTCGTGGTGCTTCCAGGCCTGGCTTGGGCCAGACAGGGGGAGCGGGTCTTACGCATTTCCGAGCCGAAGGAGGCTCGCAATTCCCAGACCATGGATCTCCTGGAGGGCTATTTGAATATTAATCCGACTGGCGTTGGTGAGGCTGAAATTGCCATAGTTGACAGTACCGCTCTCGAGGCTGGCAGGATAGGAGGCGAGATATTCGTGGAACTCGGTGAGTCTGGCACGGGCCAGATCAGTATCTATATCGTGCGCCAAGACGATACCTTGAGTGGCATTGCCGAGATGTTCGGAGTTTCGACCAATACTATCATCTGGGCTAATGACCTCAGAAATACGAGCATCAAAGAAGGGCAAGAACTGCTTATTTTACCTATCTCCGGCGTGCGCCACATAATAAAATCCGGCGACACTCTTCAGTCAATTGCAAAAAGTTACAAAGTCGACCTTGACGACATTCTTTCGTATAACGATCTTTCAACCGGCTCCAAAATTAACATAGGCGATGCGATTATTATCCCTAATGGAATAATCAGCGCGTCAGCCAACATCAAGTCCTCCTTAACGCAGACTTCCTCAGGTCTTCCAACCTACTCTGGCTACTATTTGCGTCCGATAACTGGAGGCAGGAAAAGCCAGGGCATTCACGGATATAATGGCGTCGACCTGGCGGCCCCTAACGGCACTCCCATCATGGCATCCGCAAACGGTACGGTTATTATCGCCAAATCGAGCGGCTACAACGGAGGCTACGGACTATATGTCGTTATTAAACACTCTAACGGCACCCAGACGCTCTATGCCCACATGTCCAGGGTTAACGTTTCAATCGGCCAATACGTGGGTCAAGGAGAAATAATCGGCGCTGTCGGCTCGACCGGCCGCTCTACCGGCCCGCACGTCCACTTCGAAGTCCGCGGCGC
>JBBUBT010000031.1:1899-10598 GCA_038058135.1 Patescibacteria group bacterium | reverse complement strand
ATCTCCATTAGCGTCAGGGCCAGTGTGATTGCCAGATGAGTCATAAATATGGAGCTCAATCGGGCTATGAAAACTGACTATTCTGCCGTTCGGGATGGCGCAATTCCCGGAGTTTGTAGCGAGATTTGAGTATGTGGATATATCGAAATCTGTTGTACTGGTGGCAGTAAGAATTTCGGCTATCAATTCCTTCACACCAGAGGTGCTGGGCATCAGGGCGTGTTGGGCGTTTTTCACGTAATAAGTTTTAGTAGCAGAAATGGCTTCCGCACTCTTCAACGGCACAGTACCGTCGCCGTTTATCATCTTAATGTTATAGATATAATGCCCGTCCGTGTTGTCGAGAATATAAAATTGCCCGACAGTAGGAGTGCCGCAGCCCACGAAGTTATAGGTCTCCACTCCATAATCTGCTGGGTTCAGATTGTCTATTTCTTGATGAAACGCATCGGCTCTGTCTACCAAAGTACTGTTTCTGCCGGCAGATTTAAGATAAGAAGTTGTTTGGTCGAATGTGAGCCTGTCGCTTCCGTTTACAGCATCAAATACATAATATTTATAGTTACTGTCCGAGTCGTTGAAATAATTTCTACTTGGCAGAAGTTGATAAACTGACGGCATATTTTGAGAGATTTCTTTTATTTTTTCTCTATTTAATATAGCTATTCCAGTTTCTCCGAAAGACAGGATTTTAAAAGATTCCGGAGATCCAGTATGTGGTGTACCGATATCTATAAATTTCTCAACCGAATCTCCTCCATAATCTTTTAGATATTTTTTGACTAAAAGTCCCCC
This sequence comes from Patescibacteria group bacterium, assembly GCA_038058135.1. Lineage (GTDB taxonomy): Bacteria > Patescibacteriota > Minisyncoccia > Phycocordibacterales > Zambryskibacteraceae > UBA5004. Next base: position 9,803 of record JBBUBT010000031.1, on the reverse strand, counting down.
CATACTATGAGCTACCAAATCAACTTTTTCTACTCCGAATTCTGATTTAATTTGATTTATTTTATTTTTTAGATTTGAAGAAGAACTTTCTATATCTAATCGCCAGTCATAAGGAAAGGTAAAAAGAATTTCATTTTCTACGTAGTTAAGATCGCTAAATTCATTAATCAGACCGAGAAAATTATCTCGCTGAAATAAAGGGACATTGACAGATTTTACTATCTCGGTTGCTTCTAAAACTACACTGCTTAGTCCGCTTTCAGAAAGTTTTAGATCATCAAGATATTCATCGCCAGGTAATACCATTTTAAATAAGTTCATCCACACTTCTGTATCATCTTCCTTATTTAAATAACTTCCCATAATCCCCGGCACTATGATAACTGGCGTGGTGGTGGCTACAGTGGTAGTGGCTGCGGGTGGCGCTTCTGGCTCTGGGGCATTGTAGATTGGTACGGGGGTAAAAGACATTGAGTAAGCTGTCGGCGGGATGGCTAAGGTGTATCGGTTTGCCAACGCGGCCCAGTCGCCGCTCGCAATTCCTTCAATATCCGTATGGGAGTTTGTTATTTCCGTTTCTCCCGCTTCTTTGACAACCACGGTATAACCGGTCGCGTCGAATTGTGCATCGTAAGAGTACCAGTCGGTCTCGTGGCCGGGTGGAATAGGTATCGGGCCTAATAGAAACAGCGCGTTGGGAGAAAATCTTACTGTAGGTGTGCTCGTTGCTCTCGGGTCGGAGGCAGTGATGTAGAGAAAGGGCGGATATGAAGCGAAGGAGCGTCTCTCGTGAGTATAGGTAAAGGTAATACGCAAGTAATGGTTGACATAATTCACAGTATAATTCTCAAGACCCTGATAGGTAGAGGTGGCGGAGATAAAAGCAGAGTCGCCGAACAATACCTGCGTTTTTTCATCCACAACATAAGGGCTTTTAACTTCAGCCGAAACAGAAGACATCGTGCTTAGGAATAAACCGATGGTCAATACGAAAAAATATTTTTTCAATTTAGCAAAATACCCGACTCAATCTTACACCACAACCCTCTTCCCCTTGTCCCCCTTACGACATCCTCACATACTTGAGAATGTGAGGATGTCGTTTATAATGGAATCATGGAGAAATTGAAAACGGCCAAGCAGATGGAGCGTCATCTTAAAGGTGTTGCTAATCACCGACGCATAGAAATTTTGTTTCTTATCGATAAAAATAAAGGAATTGCTCTCGAAGATATAGTTGAAGCTCTTAGCACTAACGAAAAGACTATCGGCGAGCATACCAGACGACTATACCAAGCCGGACTAATCGACAAGAAATATAAGGGGCGGTTCGCTGAACACACGCTCTCGCCTTACGGTAAAATATTCGTCCAATTCTTAAAATCTTTTCAACGTACCTAACAACATACCAACATACTTGAGAATGTTGGTATGTTGTAGAAGAAGTTTATGAAAATTTTTGAGGTAAAGTAAACCGCTGCGCCCCGGTGTTTATTTTTTATCTGCTGCCAGAGCCAGACGTCGGCAAGAACATGTTATACAATAGAAGCATACCAACTTAATAACCATAAATATGAATAAATTAAATCCACATAGAACAGGTTTGGCAGTAGGTGTTTTCGTCGGTCTTGTGCATCTCGTCTGGGCGGTGTTCGTGAGCTTAGGGCTCGCGGCAGGTAAGCTGAAGTTCCTGCTCGGCCTGCATTTCTTGAACGTGCCCTTCGATACCCTCTCCTTCTCCTGGGGAGGCGGGCTGGTGCTTATCGTGCTCTCGAGTATCGGCGGTTATATCATGGCCGCGGTTTTCTCCTTCATTTGGAACAAGGTGGCGGCCCGCTAATAGCGGATAATCACTTTTTAAGATAAGGTAATTAGAGAAAGCACAGAAAAAACACAAAGCCGACTAATTCAAGTGCGATGCGCTACGGCGCATCGCACTTTGTCATAAAGAAAGTAAGATAGGAGCATGAATCCGAAAGACAAGTTGATAGAAAAATTCCGGATACTGCCGGCGCAGGAGAAGGCGCTTAAGCACCTGGGCATCGAGACTATTGAAGACCTGGCCTACCACTTCCCCGCCCGCTACGGAGACACGGCCAGCGCTTCAACTATCGCCAATTTGGAGAAAGGCCAGAATGCCGTAATTTCCGGCACCATTTCCGGCCTCAAGACCAAGAAAGCTTTCCGTAGGAAAATTTCCATGGCCGAAGCGGTGGTTACAGACGAGACTGGCTCAGTTAAGGTGGTATGGTTCCGCCAGCCGTATCTTGCCAAGATGTTTATGGAAGGAACGCAGGTAAGAATCGAGGGCAAGTATTCCGAAAAAGGGTTTTCCAATCCGAAAATAGAACCTGCCCCCACCCTTTTCAACAAAACGTCTCCGCATTCTTTATACCCTGTATATCCTGAAACGCGCGGTATCACCTCCAATTGGATTTATCATGCTGTGAAAAAAATTATGTCGAGGACGCTCCTTGACACTTTAGTCGACCCTATACCGGAAGAATTTTTGAAGAAATATAATTTACCTACTCTAAAAACGGCTTTGGTTTGGATTCATGCGCCGCATAAAATAGCGGATGCCCAGGCGGCGCGTAAGCGCTTCGCTTTCGAAGAAATCTTTTTTATCCAGCTTGAACGGCAGAAGACGCGAGTCCTGTCCCGCGAGCGCGCCGCTTTCGCCATTGATAAGAAGTTCGAAGAGGTGGAATCTTTCATCAACCGCTTCCCTTTCGCCGCAACAAACGCGCAGAAAAATTCTATTGAACATATCCTGGAAGATTTCCGGAAAGGTTATCCGATGAGCCGGCTCTTAGAGGGCGATGTCGGTTCAGGAAAAACAGCTGTGGCAGCCGTGGCCGCCTATGCTGTCGCTACTTCAAAACCCAAAAATCAGAATTTCGGCACGCTTCAGAGCGCTTACATGGCACCGACCGAGATTCTTGCCCAACAGCATTTCGAATCTTTCATCCAATATTTTAAACATCTTCCCATAAACATCGCCCTCATAACCGGAAGCGGCTGCCGCAAATTCCCCTCGAAATTAAATCCAGATGGTTGGACCAATATCTCCCGCGCCCAACTCTTAAAGTGGGTGGCAAATGGAGAAATAAGCATGCTCATAGGCACTCACGCGCTCATACAGAAATCCGTGAAGTTTAAACATCTGGCCCTCGTCGTGGTTGATGAACAGCATCGCTTCGGCACGGCCCAGCGCCAGAAACTGGTAAATAAAAGTGAGATTACGCCGCACCTCTTATCCATGACCGCTACGCCAATTCCGCGCACACTTGCTCTCACATTGTACGGAGATCTCGACCTAACGCTATTGGATGAAATGCCCGTAGGCCGCAAGCAAATAATTACCGAAATTATCACGCCCGAGAGAAGAAATACGGCATATGAAAAAATAAGAGATGAATTAAGGGCCGGCCGGCAGTTATACGTCATTTGCCCGCGCATAGACGAGCCCGACCCGGCGAAAGAGCTTGCTATCCTTGCTAAATCTGTGAAAGAAGAAGCAAAGCGGCTTAAAAAAGAAGTTTTTCCGGAATATGAAATAGAGATTCTTCATAGCAAAATGACTCCGGCAGAAAAAGAACATGTTATGTTATTTTTCAAGGCCCACAAAATTGATATTTTAGTTTCGACTTCGGTTGTCGAAGTGGGAGTAAACGTCGAGAACGCTTCGCTCATAATAATCGAAGGTGCCGAAAGATTCGGCCTTGCCCAGCTTCATCAGCTCCGCGGCCGGGTACTTCGCGGCAATCACCAGCCGTACTGCTTTGTCTTCGCTGAAATTAAAACGTCCAAGACTGTTGAAAGATTAAGGGCGTTGAAAACTGCCAAGAATGGTTTCGAACTGGCCGAGTTCGACCTTAAACAGCGCGGCGCTGGTGAATTAGTCGGCACGAAGCAATGGGGACTTTCTGACCTCGGCATGGAGGCGATAAAGAATATAAAAATGGTCGAAGCGGCACGATTAGAGGCAGGAAAGATTATTGAGAGAGACCCCCATCTCTCTCAATTCCAGCTCCTCAAAGAGTGCTTGGAAAGTAATTCACAAAGAATCCATTTCGAGTAAACGGCTGTGCTAGAATTAATGCCATGAATTACGCATTCTTGGCAGACGCCACCGCAGTCACGCACATCACAATCATTGTGGCAGTGCTCATTGGCCTTCTTATAAGCTTCCGCTATAAGCGCTTTAGACCTTGGGAAGCGGCGGCGTTCCTTTCCGTTATTGTGCTCTGGTCTTATTACGGCAACTGCCCACTTACCATCGTCGAGCAGTATTTCCGCGACTTAGCCGGGCAAGATTCCAATCTCACTTCCGTCGGCTTCCTGCCATACTATGCCAACAAATTATGGGGCATGGACATTCCGTCGAGAATAATACAGCGTTCGGTCTTCTTTACCGGCGGAGCCTTCTTCGCCGCTTCCATCGAATGGCTCTCCCCCGTCATGCACATGGAAGTATTCAGATTTCGCAGATCTTTGCGAAAATTGGCGAGAAGCTGGTAATATTGGTGCCTGTACGCGCGTGTAGCTCAGTTGGTAGAGCGCCGAGCTTATACCTCGGTGGTCCTAGGTTCGAGCCCTAGCACGCGCACCACAGCTGTGCATAACTTCAAGCGCGACTGCAGAATAGTGGTGCTACAATTAATACAGGTTCCAAAAGAACTTAACAGCTAATTAAGCTTATGAAAATTCACATTATTACGTTTATCCTGCTCATCATCGGCGGCTTGAACTGGGGGCTGGAAGTCCTGGGCTACGGTCTCGGCAATTACCTGCCGGCCGGTCTTATGACCTTGGTTTATGCCCTGGTCGGCCTCTCCGCTCTCTATGAAGTATTCAGCCACAAGAGATTCTGCCGAAACTGCAACCCGTAAGAATCCTGCCGACTTACCGTTTATGTATATTGCAAGAGCCCCGCTTCGGCGGGGCTCTTGTTATTATTTCTGGTGCTCAATGTCCTTTTTCTTTTTCGGCTTGATGCCGTGAGTGACGAGAATTTCCTCGAACTCCTTCTGTTCAATAGTCTCAATCTCGATAAGACGTTCGGCAATGGCATTCAAAGTCTTCCGGTAGTCTTTAATAATTTTCTCAACCTTTTTCATTGCTTCGTTCATTATTCTCGAAACCTCCTCGTCTATGTCAGCGCCGACTCTCTCCGAATACTCCTTGTCTCCCACTCCCATACCGAACAAGGGCTTGCCGCCGGCGTTCTCAAGCGCAATCGGTCCCATCTTGTCCGACATGCCGTACTTGGTAACCATGTCTCTCGCGAGCGCAGTCGCGACCTGTAAATCATTCGACGGTCCGGTGGTGATATCGTTGTAAATCATTTTCTCAACCACATAGCCACCCAGAGCAACAGCGATATCGTCTAAAAATTCCTTCTTTGATTGGAGCTTCCTGTCTTCGAGCGGAAGCTTCATCACATAACCCGCCACGCGACCGCGCGAGATGATAGAAATCTTGTGCACCGGGTCGGCATAAGGCAGGACGGAGGCGGTCAAGGCATGGCCGGCTTCGTGGAAGGCAGTAAGTTCTTTCTCCTTGTTTGAGAGAATATGACTTTTGCGCTCCGGACCAAGCATTACCTTCTCTATCGAACGGATGAGGTCGAATTGCGAAACCTTAGTGCGGTTCTCACGGGCGGCGAGAATGGCCGCTTCGTTCATTAAAGAGTAGAGGTCTGCACCGGAGAAGCCGGGAGTGCGTTCGGCGATAAGGGGCAAGTTCACATCTTCGGCGAAGGGCTTCTTCCTCGCGTGTATTAAAAGTATTTCTTCCCTGTCCCTGCGGTCGGGCAGATCAAGCGTCACTCTGCGGTCAAAGCGGCCAGGACGGAGAAGCGCCGGGTCGAGAACGTCCGGTCTATTGGTTGCGGCCATGACTATGACCTTCTCATTAGGCTCGAAGCCGTCAAGTTCGACCAGTATTTGATTCAGCGTCTGCTCGCGCTCGTCATTGCCACCGCCAACTCCTGTGCCGCGCACGCGGCCGACTGCGTCTATCTCGTCGACGAAGATGATAGCCGGCGCCGCCGACTTCGCCAGGTTAAACAGGTCACGCACGCGCGAGGCGCCGACTCCCACAAACATCTCCACGAATTCCGAACCGGAGATGGAGAAGAAGGATACGCCAGCTTCTCCGGCAACTGCCCGTGCCAATAATGTTTTGCCCGTACCCGGCGCACCCATGAGAATAATGCCTTTGGGAATGCGGGCACCGATGTCGAGAAACTTCTTCGGGTTTTTCAAAAAATCGACAATTTCCCGCAATTCTTCCTTCGCTTCCCTGGCTCCGGCCACATCTTTAAAGGTGACGCGCTGATTCTTGTCATTAGGAGTTGTTAGGCGCGCTTTCGACTGGCCGAAGGTGAAGGCTTGCATGCCGGCGCCTCTTACCTGTCTCGAAAGAAACCATAGGAAGAAAACGATAAAGATGATGGGTAATACGATGGGGGCAAGCGAGGCCACCCAGTACAGGGCGCCCTGGTCATTCTTCACCTCAATTTTCACCTTGGAGAGCGCTTCCGGAGTGATGGCGTAATTCTTGAGCGTAGTGGTTAGAGCCGTGCCGTTCTCCTTTTTCGAAACTTTTACCGCGCCGTCGGCATAAGTAACGTCAAGATTGTCGCCGGTAATTACTATGCCGGAGATGTGGCCGCGGGAAATTTCAGCGGCGAGGTCGGAAAGCGAGACTTCTTCTTTCTTGGAGGAAAGACCGGTCAAAAGAGAGTAGGCAGAGACGAGAATAAGGAAGATAAAAAGTGCCAAGACGGCTTGGCCCATAAGGCCTCGTCCAGGCGGAGTGCCACCGGCCTTCGGAGGACGGATGATTATCTTCTTAGTTTTATTCAATTTTTCCTTCATTTTTCCATTCATAGCCCGATTATATATAGAACGGCCCGATTTTGCTATTATTCAGTCATGTCGGCGCAAATAAAGAATAGAAAAGCCTTTTTCGATTACGAAATCCTCAAACGCTTCACTGCAGGCATTGAACTCTTGGGGCTAGAGGTGAAATCCATCCGCGCCGGCAAGATAAACCTGCGCGACGCGTTTATAGCTGTAAGGGGTAGTGAAGCATATCTTGTGAATGCCGATGTTCCGGCTTACCAGCCGAAGAACGCGCCCCAAGAGTATGACGCTTTGCGGCCCCGAAAGCTTCTGCTTTCAAAGGAAGAGATTGCCGAATTGAGCGAGGCCGAGGGAACGAAAGGATTGACAATCGTGCCTCTTTCGGTGTATAATAAAGGCAGGTTTCTTAAGCTTGACCTCGCTATCGCCCGAGGTAAGAAGAAATTCGACAAGCGCCAGGCGATAAAGAAACGCGATGTCGAGCGGGAATTAAAGCGCAAGCTTTAATTGAGTCGATAGTTCATTGTAAATTGAAAATTTTCCCATATGGGGATGATCGGCCTAGACAAAGAGAGCCATCGCTTCGATGCGCTGGAGAGCCGGGAGGACTCTTAAATCCCTCTCAAACATAAATGCAAAATCAACTTTTGCGGTCGTCTCACCGTACTTTACGGCTGACGATTTCCAGTTCGCTTACGCTCGAGTTTAATCTCGCGTAACGTGCTGCGCTTGCCCGCAAGACGTCTCGTGTAGCGGAATAAGTGTAATTACCTGAGACTTTGAGCGTTTCTCCTCGGAACGTTTCGAAACTAAGAGGATAGGGCTTGAGAGCTTTCGTTTGCTTTATATCTCATGCTCCGAAAACAATGAAGTAAACTACCTTGCGTAGACTTCGTTCCGATCTCTTCTTGCACGGCGGTTCGATTCCGCCCATCTCCACCACTTCGCAAAACCGCCCATATGGGCGGTTTTGCTTTACTTAAATACTCCAGTCAGCATAAGTACAAAGGCGGTAATGGTAATGACTGC
>JBBUBT010000031.1:0-1889 GCA_038058135.1 Patescibacteria group bacterium | reverse complement strand
CGCCGGCTGTTTACTTCCGTCTAGATACATTTGCAGCGGTTTGGAGATAAATATATAACCCATCATCGCGACCGAGAGAGTGAGGAGGGAGATCATAGCTATCGGCATAATAACGGAATCTTCTTGTTGCACGGCTAACTTCGGCCCATAGAACATAAGCGAGGCGACTAACGCGATATAACCCGTGGCGGCGCAAGCATTAACGAAAGGATTTTTTGTCATCTTCTTTCAATCTTACGAATTAATCCCTAAACGGAGCAAGAAAGGCGGAGATAAGGTTGGCGAGCAGAGACCTAGAGTGGTCATAGCTAGTAGGTTGTTGGTATTGCTGGTATTGCTCATAGTTCTCCGGCTTTGGATAACCATCGGGCGACATCATTTCTCCCGAGGGCATCATATTTTGATACTGATTCTGATACTGAATTTGATTTTCCGGAGGGAAATTATTCTGGCCAGGGAATTCCCTCTGTCCCGGAAACTCTCCTTGGCCCTGGAACTCTCTTCTGAATTTTTCTTCGTATTCGCTTCTGCGATCTTCAAATTGGCTGTCTTTATTTTCTGCGCGATTTTCGAATTCCTCTCTCATCCTGCGAGCACGCTCCTCAAATTCTTCCCGTTGGTCTTCGAACTCCTCCCTTCGGTCTTTGAAATTTTTGAATTCCTCGAGCATACTGCGAATCTCTTCCGGAGACCTGCCGGTTTGCGTCGCGCCGAAAGTAACACACTCTTCTACATGCGAAGTCTCGGAGCAGTACTGATGGCATTCTTTTTCGCTTGTGCAGCCTCCCGGACCGCCGGATTCCTTGACCTTCTTTAAGATTTTCTGGCCTTGTTCAAAACGCTCTATTTCATCCTCGCCAATCAATCCCTTCTCCTTGGCAAACTCGAAGCATTCCTCACGATTGGATTCGTCTTCACAATAATCGCGACACTCTTCTCCCTTACATCCTCCGGGCCCGCCTTCCTCTTCAATAGCTTGGAATTTCCTCATCCTTTCGGCCTCACCGGCGCTTATAAAACCTTTTTCTACGGCAAAGTTCAGACATTCTTCGCGATGTGCCGCATCTTCACAATAATCGCGGCATTCTTCCCCCTTGCAGCCGCCGGGGCCAGTCTCATTCAAGAAAATTCTCGCTCTATCCGCTTCTTCCCGCGTCATCATGCCATTTTCTACGGCAAAGGTAAGGCATTCTTCCTTATTAGCATTTATATCGCAATAAGCGCGGCATTCTTGCTTGCTGGTGCAGCCACCCGGTCCTACAAAAGCTTCTTGAGCATAAACTAGAGAACCAAAGAAAATGATCGGAAGTAGTATTAATAATTTCTTCATGTTATTCGAATGGATTGGTCTTAATGTTCTCGTAAGGATTGGTGTTGCTCTCTTGAAACGGATTGGCCGGCTCCTTTTGGGCAAAGGGATTAAACTCGCTTATCTCCTCCTCACTCAAATCGACTCCGCTCGACTGCCACATCCGCCAACCGAAAAATCCCAAAATTAATAAAATTATAATGGCAACCGCTACTGTTAATTTACTTTTCTCCATGCTTTTATCATAACACAAAGCTGCCTGTTAAAAATGCGTGCGAATGCCTATCTTTTATCAATCTTACGAATCAGCTCCAAAAGAAGCTCGTTTTGATTCTCCAGATGAGCTATTATCACTTCCGCTTCGTGTTCCGCTTTCTTGTTTATCTCAAAATCGGCCTGGGCGCGCCTTTCGGCGAACTTGCCTTCGATACTCTGCCCGACCATGATAAGGGGCAAGAGCACCATCTGGATGACATTGGATATGAAAAGCCAAATAACGAAGGCTGGCGCCGGGTCGAAGCGCAACCCTACGGGCGCCAGCGTATTCCACAGAAGCCAGCCTATGGTCCAGAAAGTAAGA
>JBBUBT010000030.1:0-10169 GCA_038058135.1 Patescibacteria group bacterium | reverse complement strand
TTATTTCCTCCACCCATCAAGTCCCCATGTCCTGCCGGCTCTGGCCGCTCCGAGATAAGCCAACGATAGGGCGTAAATGATGTGGTCGTCGACTATGTAAGAATGCGGGTCCGGATAGGGCATGCCCAAAGGCAGATAGTAGAGAATCATGAGCAATGCGCCCAAAGGAGCCGAATACCGGACGAAAATGCCCAAAATAAGCGAGATGCCAAGGAGAGTGAGCCCCCATTCATTTAAGAGGTTCACAGTAGGTAAAATCCCCGGAGAAAGAAGCCATTCAAAAAATCCTGGGAAGAGCTTCGCTCCCTTCAGATATCCTTCCGCCGACCAGGCCGGGTCCAACACCTTGGTGATACCGGCGTAAAACATCAGCCATCCTAGAGAAATACGCAACAGAAACAATGTAATTTTGTGTGCCATATGCACATAATGATACTCCTTTTTCCCGCTACGAAAATGTTAATATGTGGATATGAAAAAAGGCTTTAAGGGCAATATTGAGAAACTCACGCTGGAGAATAACGACTTCCGCCGCGTACTTTACACCGGAGAGCGCTCACAGCTCGTTTTAATGTCTCTTAAGCCGAAAGAGGAAATCGGCATGGAAGTGCATGAAGACAATGACCAATTCTTCCGATTTGAAAAGGGGCAAGGTAAAGTCACTATAGACAATACCGTTTATGACGTAAGTGACGGAGACGCCGTAATAGTGCCGCGCGGCGCGGAGCATAATGTCGTCAACGCCTCCGACACGGAGCCGCTGAAGCTCTACACCATTTACTCCCCAGCTCATCATGCCGACGGTATTGTGAGGAAAACCAGAGAGGAAGCGGTCTCGAATGAAGCTGAATTCGACGGCAAAACTACGGAATAAGCAGGAATCTGTAAGGTTTCTTGGCCCAATCTCCGGCGTAAGAAACGCCGATACGCGGCAGGCGCGAAATTTTCAATTTAGAATTTTCAATTTTCAAATCGGATTCAATCCAGAGACCGGATTTTTTGCCGAGTTTTAGTCCGTTCAAACTTTTGTCAATCTTCAAATGCTTAGTCAGGCGCGCCGGGCCGGAAACTTTTTCCGTGCCTCTTATGAGAATGGCTGCCCCGCAGCCATTCTCCGCCACGATATTTAACATCCAGTGCATGCCGTAGGTGAAGTAGACGTAGAGAGTGCCGGCCTCGCAGAACATCGGCTCGTTCCTCGAAGTTCTACCGCGCGAAGAGTGAGAAGCCAGGTCATGCGGCCCGACATAAGCTTCCGTCTCCGTTATTTTCTCCCGAATTATTTTGTTTCCCCCGCCTGCGCGTCGGGCAGGAATTTTTCGTACAAGATATTTACCAAGTAGCTCCCTGGCCACTTTTAAGGTCTTCCTGCGGAAAAATGAGTGGGGGATGATTCGTCCAGGGGACGAATCATCAATTTTTTTCTTCATGCTATAATCTTATAGCATATGGGATTTCCTAATTGGGCCAAGAACATTCTTTTTCTCCTGGTTTATATGATTTCCGGGCTGATTCTCGTAATCATCATCGAAGGACTCTTATCCGGCTCGGACCTCACGCCTCTTAATACCGCCATCGAACGCGTAGTAGTCCAAATGCGCACTCCGTATCTGACCACCTTCTTGGTTTGGGTAACCAAAGTCGGCAACCCCTTTATTCTTGCGTCCGTTGCGGTATTTCTTACGGTGATGCTAATCCTCCGCGGTTATGCCTATGAAGCAACGCTTTTTCTCGTCGCCTTGATTGTCGCCGTGCTTTCATTTACTGCGCTCAAGAATATTTTCCAAATCAGCCGCCCGGTCTCGGAACTTTACCAAACTGACGGCTGGAGCTTCCCCTCCGGCCATGCGACAGTAGCTACCACCTTCTTTTTTATGTTGATATATTCTTTATTCGGCAAATTAAAGACCGCAAAAGGCAAAACCCTGCTTATTTTCGGGTCTATTTTAGGCACGCTTATCATTTGCTTCTCGCGCTTGTATCTAGGAGCGCATTGGACGCTTGATATTTTGGCCGGAGTAGCCTTAGGGCTTCTTTCCGTAAGCTTTACCATTCTAATGTTTAATGTTTTTATCGAAGAAAACCGCTCTTTGAGAAAGAGATTGAATTTGTGATAGAATCCTCGGCATGGAAACTAGAGAAATGCAAAATATTTATAAATGGGCCTCGATTGCGCTGATTATTCTCGCTCTATTTCTGGGGGTTAAAACTCTCGCTTCGCTCAAGGGTTTGCGCGATATAAATCCCGCTTACAATTCAATATCAGTTTCCGGAGAGGGCGAAGTGTTCGCTGTGCCTGACTTGGCCACTTTCTCCTTCAGTGTTTCTGCCGACGCCAACACGGTAAGCGAGGCACAAGCGCAGGTGACTAAGAAGATGGATGCCGTGCTTAAGGCGCTAAAAGACTTAGGCATTGAAGAGAAAGACATAAAGACCACCGATTATTCCGTCTATCCGAAATATCGTTACGAGGTAATGCCCGCCATCTACCCTCCTATTCCCGTTCCAGGCAGACAAGTTTCTGACGGCTACACGGCGAATCACTCCGCCACGGTTAAAGTGAGAAATACCGAAGATGCTGGCAAAGCGCTCGCGGCCGCGGGAGAGAAGGGGGCGACCAATCTCTCAAGCATTTCTTTCACAGTCGATGATATGGATAAGATTACAGAGGAAGCGCGCGCCCTGGCTATTAAAGACGCCCGGGATAAGGCCAAGCTTCTTTCCAAAGAGCTTGGAGTGAGGCTGGTAAGGGTAGTGAGCTTTAATGACTCAACCGACGGCGGCTATCCGATTCCCTATGGCCGCGAAGGAATGGGCGGTGATGTTATGGTCTCAGGAGCCAAAGCGCCAACAGTGCCTACCGGAGAAAATAAAGTAAGAGTCGTGGTCAACGTCGTCTACGAGATACGTTAGATTCGGTGTATAATCAGGACAGAAAAGGAGGTCCTCATGCCACGCTTGCTCCTTCCGAGAGACATCTGCCACAAATGCATCTGCCCGGTGCAGGATGGGGAAGAGTTTGAAAGGTTCGAAGGAGGAAAGGCGCATGTCGTTTGTCCTCCGACTCCCAAGATGCCTCTGATTGACGATGATGGGATTCCGGCCATGAAGCCGAAGAAGTAAGAATGCCCCGGCGCGCACACGCGCCGGGCTTCGTTGTATTTGACTCACTGATATCCAGTGTAGTATGATTGGGAGACGCCCACGGGGGTGTTTTTTACTAAATGCAAAGATTTATCAATTACATAAAAGATACGAAAGGGGAATTAAACCATGTTTCCTGGCCGACTCAACGCCAGGCGGTAATCTTTACTGCAATCGTGATTGTCGTTTCCATACTGGTTTCAGCTTTCTTGGGCTTTTTCGACTACGTTCTTTCCCTAATCATGCAGAAGTTCGTCCTCTAACACTCAATCGATATGAGTAAACAAAAAATTTCCGAAGGCAGAAATTGGTACGTCGTCCACACTTACGCTGGTTATGAGAATGCGGTGATGAGGAATCTCAAGCAGCGCATAGAATCTCTGGGAATGGAGGACAAAATCTTCAATGTCATCGTCCCGACCGAGAAGAAGGTCAAAATTAAAGGCGGCAAGCGCGTCGAGGAAGAGGAGAAGATTTACCCGGGCTACATTCTGGTAGATATGATTGTGACTGACGATTCTTGGTACGTAGTGAGAAATACTCCCAGAGTGACCGGTTTCGTGGGCTCTGGCGTCTATCCCGTGCCGATAGACAAGAAAGAGGTTGACGCACTCTTCGCCAGGATGTCCGCCGACAAGGTTACCCACACCATTAATCTTATTGAAAACGACGCGGTCTTAATCATCGACGGACCGTTCAAAGAGCTTGAAGGCAAAGTTTCCGAAATAGATGAGGAACGCGGCAAGGTGAAAGTCTTGGTCAACATGTTCGGCAGAGAAACGCCGGTCGAACTAGATTTTCTTCAGGTGAAGAAAATCTAGTTCGACAAATCTCCTTATTTTGAGCCATACTTTGATATTTAGAGTTGTAAAATAAAATTTGAGCTTGACAATATATACATACTATGCTAAGCTAGTTATAGACCATCACGAGCAGGGCAGCCCCTGATTTAGCCCCACTCTTCGGGGCACTCTCGTGAGTTACAGTGGGGGTAGTTCCCGCTGGGTTGACGGTCCTGACAACCGTTCAATCTACCTTGGTGCAGGGACCCAAAAGGGACCACCTGCACATTCTTCCACAACAGGGTAGCCCACCGCATTTGCGGAAAGAGGCTTGAGGGCAAGTCAAAGCCCTGACAAACTCCCACCTAATCCAGCCCGTCCTCCATTGAGGCGGGCTTTCTTGTTTTATAATTTACTACATTTATAATCCGCTATAGCGTGAATTAGATGTAAGTTGCAAATGTGTTTATTGATAAGTATACTGGTCTCCTCAAGGCAATAAGCGGCTACATCGGATTTTTGAAGGACAAATCTTCGAAGTAAACTTATAAAACTTAAGCGAAGCGTAACTTATTGAACTTATCAAACTAATTCTATGGCCAAGAAAGTAACAAAAGTACTCAAGCTCCAGATACCGGGTGGCAAGGCTGTGCCCGGCCAGCAACTGGGTCCTGTGCTCGGTGCCGCGGGTATCAATATCGGCGAATTCGTCAAGCGTTTTAATGATGAGACTAAAAACAGAGTGGGCGAGACCGTGCCCACGGTGGTTGAGGTCTATGAGGACCGCACCTACAAGCTTACTTACAAGACCGAACCTGCTTCCGCCTTAATCCTTAAGGCATTGAATAAAGAAAAGGGTTCCGGCACTCCCAACACTGCTAAAATTGGCACTCTCTCAAAATCCCAAGTTAAAGAAATCGCCGAGAAGAAAATGCCTGACCTCAACGCCGGCGATATCGACGCCGCTTCAAAAATAATCGCTGGCACCGCCCGCTCAATGGGAGTGGATGTGAGGTAAAATAAAATTATGAAATCGGAAGGGAACTCACAACTGGTCAAGAATATCTTGAACGGTAGTTTGCGCTTTAAGGATCGCTACATTCCAGATCATGATATTCTAGTTTCAGTAGTCAAAATTCTAAAAGATTCAGGATATCGTATCGTTCTCACTCAGGGTGTTTATGATCTATTTCACGTCGGCCATAAGAGATATCTAGAAAACGCAAAAAGTCACGGAGACATTCTCATTATTGGAGTCGATACCGACGAATTAACTAGGAGCATAAAAGGACCGAATCGACCGTTTGATAAACTTGACGACCGGCTGGAAATCCTGACAAGCTTGCGGACAGTGGACATTGTTACCACTCGAGGTTTAGATGAGCATGAATATGCCCTTATTAAACTTATAAAGCCGGATGTTCTGGTGATGTCCCAAACTACCACGACTTTTACAGAAAAAGATAAACGTAATCTGATAAAATACTGTGGCAGCATAGAAGTTTTGCCTGCCCAGTCCTCAACCTCTACTACGGCGAAATTGAGGAAGATGATGGTTAGCGGAGCGGAACAGCTGTCAAATAAAATATCAAATATTATCAAAGAATTTCTTATTGATATAAAAAATGAAAGCCCTAGTAGGATACTTCCCAGTCATTCACGCAGGTCATCTGGAACTTTGCCAAAGGCAAAAACCAGACAAGCTGTACATACTCGGCAAAAGTCTGATAAGTGAATTTCCGCTACTGAAACGAGATTTAAGGGCGCTTTCTCCGGAAAAGATATTGTCGGAAGCTCGAGCCATTAATCTTGCGCCGGAAATCAATATTCTCGAAAAAGACAATCTAAATACGCTGGATAATTTTAAAGAAATCATTTTATTCGAAGACGAGATTGGAGAACAATTAAGGAAAAAATATTTTGTCGGTAAAAAAGTATCATTCGACACATCTTTTATCCGATGGAGTGGAATGAAAGCACTTTCAAAAGATATTCCCGATTCAGAACAAACCATCTCATCGGAGAAACTAGACCAAGAATTGATAAAACGCGCTCACGAGAGTGGCAAGCGGAGTCCGGACTGGTGGAGACAAATCGGTTCTTTGATAGTCAAAAGCGGGAAAGTGATTTTGCAGGGATATAACGAGCATTACCCGAGTGAAAATGCGGCTTATATCGATGGCGATCCGCGTTCCAACTTCAACGCTGGAGAACGCATAGATCTTTCCCTCGCGCTTCACGGCGAAGCCAGTCTTATCACCCAAGCTGCCAAAAAAGGCATATCGCTTGATGGTTCAAGCATCTATATCACCACTTTTCCGTGCCCGAATTGCGCGATGATGATTGCCAATTCTGGAATAAAAAAAGTCTATTATGCCGAAGGATATTCTCTTTTGAATGCCCAGCAGACCTTGAAAGATGCTGGCGTTAAAGTTATCCGGGTAATTGAAAATTAACCTCTTTTCTTGTGGCCTAGGGTTACAAGAATGTTGTCATCAAGTTTACCGTCTTTCTTCTTCACGCCGCCAACCAGGAAGTGGAAGTGTAGATGATCGAGTGTCGCTCCGGTATATCTCATATCGCCAGATCTTGCGAATACTGATTCGCCCTTGGTTTTTAAATGGCGTTTTAACCACTTCATCAAAAGAAGAAGCTCTTTCCATCCAGCCGGTGAAATTTCGGTAATCTTGGTAATGTGCCTCCTATTTGCTATGAGATAGTGATGTGCAGCGCCCTTATAAGGGTAGTCGTTCTTCTTTATATACCAGTAGCGGGCGTTTTTTATGGCTGGCGTAGCTCCAACTTTTAAGTAGTTCTCATTGCAGAAAAAACAGCCGATGCCATTGCTTAGGCGGCGCATCCTCTCTAGCTGTTCGGAAGTGCGCGCGTTATCAATACGTACTTTGCTCTTAGCCATGTCTGTTGGGGTAATTCTGCCAATTTTGAAATAAAACACAAGGCCGGCACCACTATGGCACCGGCCCTTCTTGCAAACTACTTGCGTACCCAGATTTCCCAAGTGAAGTTGTGGTCATGTTTGGCGTCTCTTGCGTGGTTTTCACTTGAGACTAAACGCCAATCATGCCCGCTCCACTTGGGGAAGAACGTGTCGCCCGCGATAATAATGTTGACGCGGGTGAGATAGAGATGCGAAGCGTGCGGTATAGCGAGTCTATAAATCTCGCCGCCGCCGATGACCCAGATGTTTTCCTTTGCGGCTCGATCAAGCGCTCTCCGAAAATCCGAAATCACGGTGATTCCGAGATTCTCGAGCTTGTCCGGAGAGCTGGTCAACACGATGTTCTCGCGGTTGGGGAGGGGTCGGAAGCGATTGGGAAGCGATTCGTAGGTTTTCCGGCCCATGACCACAGGAGTTGTGCCGGTCTGGTTCTTGAACCAGACCATGTCATCGGGCAGCTTCCAAGGTATGCTCCCGTCACTGCCGATGACCTTGTTCTCCGAAAGTGCGGCGATGATTTTGAACGCCATCGGTTACTCCGTCACAGGGATGTCGTTCATGGCCGGGTGGGGGTCGTAGTCGGAGAGTTCGAAGTGCTCACCTCTGAGTGCCAGGAAATCAGTCGGTGCCCCATTGCTCACGTGGAGGGTTGGAAATGCCCGCGGCTTTCGGTGCAAGAGTTCATGGACCCACGGGTCCACCTGATTCTCATAGGTGTGCGCATCCATGAAGAAATGCACATACCTATAAGGAATCACTCCGAGTTCTCGCGCCAGGGCGAGTGCCACTGAAGCGTAGCCCACCATGTTGCCGACGGCGCCTACCGGCATGTCAGCCGAACGCTGAACGTGCTGGAGAGTAAGCTTGCCGTCATTGATGATGATGCGTACAGCGGTACCGTGGCAGGGAGCCACGACAACTTTCCGCTGCCTGGCTTTCGACCCGAGAGCGTAAACCGGCATCCAGCTCGTCGCCATGTGAGTAGTCAAGCTGGGGAAGTCCCTTGCCTGGTCAATCATGGCGAGGAATTGGTTGAAGCTGGTGCCGTCGGGTGCCGGGTATTTTCCGAAGACCGAGTAAGCACCATCACCCATGTCTCCGGCCGGCAAGCCGAACTTGGCGCATTTCTCGGCGTACACCCAATTCTCCCAGAAGCTCGGCCAGGTCTTGGCATCGCCGTACTGGCGCAGTTCTTGAAGCGTACGGGCGCCGTTCATGAAGGCCCACATCTCGTTAATGAACTTGCGCCAGAAGCCGATCTTCCGCTCAGTGATGAGCGGAAAGCCGTTCTCAAACTTGAAGTCGAGCGGTGCCATGGCGAAGTTACTGTACCGGCCGTGCGTCTGGAATTCGTTCCTGATGTACTCACCTCGGCCGTTTAAGGCCATGTCCGGGTAGAGCGTCGAACTCAAGGCCCAGTGATACTGGAGGTCCGGAGTCCGTTCCTCGCATGACTTGTAACGTGGCTGCATATAACCATCCTTTGCGTGAAGATCTGTCTGGGGCGATAGTATCACACCGCTATGATAGAATCGAGCCATGATTTTCAAGGTTAAAAAGATACATCCGGAAGCAAAATTGCCGTCCTATGCGCACTCAAATGACGCAGGAATGGACTTATATTCTCTTGAAGATATAACAGTATCGGCCGGAAAGTCTGCTCGAATAAGAAGTGGTATATCACTAGAGATTCCAGAAGGATATGCTGGGCTCTGCTGGGACAAAAGCGGGCTTTCAATGAATCATGGCGTCAAGGTTCTGGCAGGAGTGATTGACCCAGGTTTTCGCGGAGAAGTGGTAATGGCCGTATTTAATCTAGGGAAAGAGGACTATACTTTTAAGAAAGGAGACAAAGTAATGCAGATGCTTGTGCAGAAGGTGGAGAATGTGGAAATTATGGAGACAGACGCATTGTCTGAGAGTGAGAGAGGAGAAAAAGGTTTCGGCAGCACAGGAAAATGATTAAAGACAAAATAAATAATTGGATAAAGGAATCTTTGGGGCAAGAAGATCTTGCTTTGGTGCATCCGAAGATTCTGGAACATGGCGATTACAGCGTAATAGTTTCGGATAAAACAGCTAATCAAGATTTTGAAATTCTAAAAAAGAATAAGTCGGAGTTTATTGAGAGTGTCGACTTCGCTCCGCCCAGATTTATCAATCTCCATTTATCGAAAGAATTTTTCAAAAACAGTTTAAAAGAAATAATAGAGAAAGGAGAAAATTTCGGTAAAAGCGAGCATGCCAAAGGTTTCAAGGTCATGGTCGAGCATACGGACCCGAATTACTTTAAAAGGCTCCACATCGGACATTACATGCCTATGGCAATTGGCTCTACTCTCGCAAATGTTTTTAGGTGGAATGGTGCGGATGTTAAAGAAGCTTGTTACTACAGCGACGTCGGCCTACAGGCGGCTAAGGCGGTATGGGCTATGAAGCAAGAAATCAAAGAAGATCCATATGTATATGGCACTAAAGCTTACGATACAGATGAGAGTGCCAAGAAAGAAATTATAGAAATTAATAAGAAGATTTATGAACACTCAGATTCTGAGGTTGATGCTTTGTACAAAGCGGGGAGTGAGGAGAGCGTAAAAGGATTTAATGAGGTTTATAAAAAATTTGGCATTAATTTCGACCTTTATTTTTACGAATCTGAGGCGGCAAAAGTAGGAAGTGAATTGGTGAGGAAAAATATCGGGAAAGTTTTTGAAAATTCAGATGGAGCAGTAATCTTTAGGGCAGAAGATCATGATCCAAAGCTTCACACGCGAGTATTTATAAATAGCGAAGGAATTCCAACGTATGAGGCTAAAGATTTAGGCCTCGCACAAATAAAATCCGAAAAGTATCCACACGATCTCTCCGTTGTAGTTACGGCTAATGAACAGAAGGATTACTTCCGAGTATTACTTGCGGCACTGGAGTTAGTTTCCCCAGAATTACACAAAAAAACTAAACACATTTCACACGGCACTCTACGTCTGGCAACAGGTAAAATGAGCTCAAGAACAGGGAATGTAATTCTAGCAGAAGATCTTATCGAGGAAGTAAAAAGTAGAACAAAGGGCGATGAACGGGTAGCCATCGGCGCCATCAAATACATGATACTTAGGCAAGCTATCGGCAACGACATTGTCTTCGACCTCGAGAAATCTGTTTCGACGGAAGGCGATTCGGGGGTTTACCTTCAATACGCCCACGCCAGGGCCTGTTCGGTATTAGAAAAATCAAAATTCTCGCCCCCTGCCAAGGGGGAGATGTCGCAGACAGAGGGGGTCAGA
>JBBUBT010000029.1:19651-21402 GCA_038058135.1 Patescibacteria group bacterium | reverse complement strand
TATTTCGGAGAGAACCAGCTATTACCAGGCTCGATTAGCTTTTCACTTCTTATCACAAGTCATCCGAGAGTATTGCACGGCTCACCGGTTCGGGCCTCCCGGCGCCTTT
The DNA here is from genome assembly GCA_038058135.1 of Patescibacteria group bacterium. GTDB lineage: Bacteria > Patescibacteriota > Minisyncoccia > Phycocordibacterales > Zambryskibacteraceae > UBA5004. The sequence goes on along the minus strand of JBBUBT010000029.1, from coordinate 21,293 downwards.
CGGCGCCGTTCACCCTGCTCATGACAAGCTCGCTCTGGCTTCGGGTCTAATGCACGCGACTTGTTCCGCCAAAAGCGGAACGCGCGCTATTCACACTCGGTTTCCCTTTGGCTCCATCCAGTAACGGACTTAGCCGGGCCGTGTGCATTAACTCGTTGGCTCATTCTTCAATAGGCACGCCATGGTCCCGACGTAAAGTCGGGACGCTGACTCCTTGTAGACATACGGTTTCAGGTCTATTTCACCGCCCTTCCGGGCTGCTTTTCACCTTTCCCTCACGGTACTAGTTCACTATCGATCTAGAAGTGTATTTAGCCTTGCCGGTTAGTCCCGGCGGATTCCCCCGAGCTATTCATGTCTCGAGGTACTCAAGAACGACAACAAAAGAGATGTATGATTTTCGATTACGGGACTATTACCCTCTGGGGTGTTTCTTTCCAGAAACTTCTTCTAACCATAAATTTTTTAACTCTTCTTGTCCCGACGAATCGTCGGGACAACATCATCGCCTTACAACTCCCAGCATCAATTTTTACCTACTTGCCCAACCTTGAAGGTTAAGGGCTCCTCAACCTGCCAGGTTGGCAAGTCTTGAGGCAAAAATTGAAACTGAGTTTGGGCTTCTTCGTTTTCGCTCGCCGCTACTAACGAAATGTTGGAATTGTTTATAAAAAACAATCCCATTGTTTTTTATTCCTCCAGTTACTGAAATGTTTTACTTCACTGGGTGCGTTCCCCGCATAATTTGCGGGATGTCCCGGTTGAACCGGAACGGGTTTCCCCATTCGGACATCTTCGGATCAAAGGTTCTAAGGCACCTCCCCGAAGCGTATCGCCGCCATAGCGCGTCCTTCATCACCATCTTCTAGTCAAGGCATCCACCGTACGCCCTTAAATTTCCGTTAGGAAATTACTCCTATTAGGAAACTTAAAAACCACTTTAATTTCCCGACGCACAAAGTGGTCGGGACTCCGACTTTACGTCGGAGCTATCCTGCTAAATGAAATCAACACTTTCACTTAGCATTTTCCTACCCATCTATACAGATTAAAGACCCCTGTCTGATTATCAGTATGATGGAATTCAATTATCAATGAACTCTCCCACTTCGCTAAAGCTCCGCGGGACACCGTAGAAACGAAAGCCCCGTCCCGCCGAAGCGGGACGGGGCTTTAAACCCCAAAGACGACTTTAGGGTCGTCTGTGCCGCTTTATAAGGTTAAGGTTTTTAAACATTTCTAGGTACAGCCATTCTATACCTTGGCCTGATAAGTGTCAACCGCCGTAAAAATCCATAAATAAGGCCTAGATAATGGTTATTTTTCTTTCAAATCCAGGCAAACGGAGTTGATGCAGCCCCGAAGGGGCCCCATTGGGGTAGTGCTTGCCGTCTTTCCCCACATTATTTTTTTCTCCAAATCATCCATGTTTGATTAGATTAGCAAATTGTTTCTGCACTTTCTCGATTAATGATACCTTTTATTGTTTCCTCAAGAAAAATTTCTTTAGAGTTTCAAGCCATCCAGTTTTTATAGCTATGGCGGTTTGAGAGGTGGTTGATTCATCACGCTCTTGAGCGACGGAGTTAACTGAAGCATCGGAGAGTTGTTTCTTCAGGGTCGAAATTTGATTTTGGATATA
>JBBUBT010000029.1:16867-19641 GCA_038058135.1 Patescibacteria group bacterium | reverse complement strand
TTTACCGGCGCCTTTGCAATGATTATGCTTGCATCTCCTTCCTGGCGCATTTCAGTTATCTGGGTTCTTCTTCAACCTTACTCTTGATTTTCGCCTGCTCTGTTCCTCCTACCACTACGATTTGAACTTCATAAGGATTGGTGGGATAAAGACTGGTCGCTTTTGAGCTGAAGTATATGCTTTGATTCGATTTGATTATGGTGTCTTGAGGAAAAGCGAAGAATTTGGAGCCATTGAGAAGCACTCTGCCGTACAGGCTCACCTCCTGTTTTGAATTGTTTTTCAGCTCTATCCTCTCCGGTGTTGCTGAGACAATCACGATTCCCGGTTCAATAATTCTTACATTTATTCTTGAAATTGACTGGCCTTCGGGTAAGGTCGCATTGAGTACGACTGTGTAATCGCCGGGATATTCATAAGCATGATTAAGCACCTCTCCTGCCCCAATGGTGCCATCGCCGAAATTCCATTTAAATATGCTGTTTCTGGTGTACGGCAAATCAGTTTCCGCTTTAAATTCAAGCGGGCTACCGACAGTACCTATCCTGTCTCTACCAGCGCTTAAAGTAGCAGATTTCGGCTCTGGCTTATCACTCAAATCATCGGAGCCATAATGCGTAGAGGATGATGGCATGCTTTCCGGTTTAGGTTGGGGTGGAACTGCATTGCCTACAGTAATGTAATCTTTTATATTTGAAAATGTGATGTCGCCTATGCCGCTTACATTATTTATATCTTCGATTTTTGCGAAAGGCCCGTTCGTGTTTCTATAATCTATTATCGCCTGCGCTTTGACAGCGCCAATGCCGTTTAGGGTTTTTAATTCTTCAACACCGGCTGTATTTATGTTTACAAGAGACTGAGCTAGAGCTGATGTAGAAAAAATGCCAAGCAGTATAAAAATTAGAATTCCTTTGAAAATTGGGAATTGAAAATTGAAAATTTTATAGATATGCCCTTGCATAGGCGATAACTCCTATGCTGAAAGATAAGAGGCATAGGAAACCAAAGAGAAACTTGAAAAAAGCTTTATCAAAATAACGCATATCAGTATTATACAACAAAAACCCCGCCGTGGGCGGGGTTTTTGTGTTTGGACCGATTAACTATTGATCGGAAATTTCGTTAATCTTAGCACGGGTCTTGGGACCGACGCGTCCATAACCCGGGACACCGGGACCGGCAATACCGTACTGTTCTTGGAATTTCTGCACCGCCTTAAGCGTCAGACTGCCGAAGACCTCTGTCTCGTTGCCGGGAGAACCCGGTCCCGAAGAAGCGATAACAAAACCATGAGTGTTCAAGAACTGCTGGAGCACTTTAACACTTGCGCCGCGAGAACCGGACGCGAGATTAATAGTCAGGGTAACATTGACTGTAGCGGCCGGAGTAGCGGCAATCATGGCATTCAACTGCGTCTGCAATGCGGCGATAGCGCTTAGAAGCGAGGCTATTTGAGCTTCCCTTGTTCCAGTAGTAGCTACTACTGGAGAGGCAACTACGGTTGCGGCCGCACCACCGCCTCCGCCACTGCTACCAGAACTTCCTCCACCACTCCCGCTGCTAGCATCAGGGCAAGTCTTGGACGACACGGTAACGGTAATAGTGGCGGCAGTTGCAGAGGTCGAGGTATGGGTGATGGATGATTCATCACTCTCGCATTTTCTGCTTGGACGATACTGGAAAGCGGCATTGGAATCCAACTGTCTAAATGTTGCAGAAGAGACCTTGAGCGTTGAGCCATTCTGCAGAACGAAAGAGAAGTTGCTTCCTTCTATCGTTATCGTTTCTATTACGTTGCTATCGCCAACTACATCAAGAGTTACTCCATCTACCACAATATCTGCGCTAGAAGTAAGAGTTACGTCGTTATAAGCGGCGAAGGCGAGAGTTGGTAGAAGCAATCCTCCAATGACGCTTGAGGTTAGTAATTTTTTCATGAGCTAGTTAAGCAATTAGTGGATGATATTACGGGCAGGTACCATAGCTCCACGCCATAAGCCCGCCGACACCACCGGAACCACCGGTACGAAAAGTGGAAGTCGCCAAGGCATTCGCGCCGAATTCTATTCTAACTGCTGTGGCGGTAGAAGTGGCGTAAGCCTGGATACAACCAACGGTAATGGTAGTCGTAGCGCTATTGGTCGTCGGCTGGGTAATGTTGCCCGCAGCGCTGATAGTCGTGGTGGCCGTACCGCCGAAGCGCGCTACGCCGTTGACAGAAAGGTCGGTAGTGGTGGCAGAACCTTGCAGGGTAGACAGGCCGTAGATAGAGAGCGTACCCGGTCCGGTGATATTGCCAGCTGCGTTAATGGTTGTGGTGGCCGTGCCGCCGAAGCGCGCCACAGCATTGACAGAAAGGTCGGTAGTGGTGGCAGAACCTTGCAGGGTAGACAGGCCGTAGATAGCTAGAGTACCAACCCCCGTTATGTTGCCCCCAACACCGATAGTGGTAGTAGCCGTACCGCCGAAGTAAGCCGTTTCATTAACAGTTAACCTAGTCGTCGAAGCCTGGCCACCGAGGGTGGATTGGCCTACGACAGAAAGCGTGCCGTCAGTAGAGATATTGGTACTTATGGTAGTAGCGGCCTCCACTAAGGCGGTAACCAGCAAGACTGACAGAACGACAGAAAGAACCATAGCTATAGGTCTTCCAGAATCGAAAAACACTCGCGCTTTATTAATGATTTTCATTTTTAATTTATTAATCCAATTAAAACTTAAAACATCCCGAAAATTGGGTAGCTTGATTATACCTCAATATTGGAAAGACC
>JBBUBT010000029.1:14752-16767 GCA_038058135.1 Patescibacteria group bacterium | reverse complement strand
CTCCAAGCAGAGTTGTCTGCCATGAAGTTCGTAACTTGTCTTTCACCAATGTCTGACGCGGTAGACCAGAGCAATCTGTTGATCTGGACAGCGTAGGCACCAGTAGTAACGTCGCCACAGGCGCCAGTACCAGGTGATTCACAGGAACGAGAGTTGAAGACCATTGAGACAGGAATATCTACAGTGTTGCCTTCAGCCAATGTCCAGCTGTTCGTGGTCGTAGCCGTCGGGCCAGCCGGAACAGTGATGGCCGTGGATGAACCCACATAGGTCAAGCTGGCCGTAGAAACCGTACCAGATACTATCGCACCGCCTCTGTAGATTACAGAGGAAGAAGCGCTCTGATCAAGCGGGGTACCAAGTACTACCAACGGATAAGTGGTGGAAGCAGAGTCACCGAAGACGATGTCGCCTCCGACCGCTTTCATCCTAATCACGAAGTCCGCCTTGGCAGTGGTGGTAGCGCCAGAGAATCCTGGAGCGCCGCCGTAGGTAATGCTCTTGGAGACCAACGTGAATTCAGGACCAATCTTGCGAGTGCCGATCGACTCGCCGATAGCATTGCCTGACTCGGTGATAGACGTGCCCCGCATGTTCTCGGCAGTCAACTGCGACGCCGTCGAAGAAGCGTGGAAGACGCTGTTGGCAATCGTCGCGTCGACGACGTCAACCTGGAAGGTCAGAACCTTGGTGGTGTTCTTCAGAACCTTGTAGTCGATATCCGTGAAGGTCACCGAAGCTTGAGCATTGAAGTTCTGGGAGGTTGCCGAACCCACGAGCGTCGAACCGTCATAGAGGTAAGCAGCCGAGGTTGAAGCGGAACCTGTGCCGGTCTTCTGGATGTTGACAATCACGTCTGTCAGAAGAACGTCGTCCTTTTCCGCCTTTAGATTCATCTTGAAGAGCGTGACTTTGTCGCACTCATCCTCGGTCGAGGAAGCGGTGCAGACAAGGTCATTGTCTTGAGGCGAGTCGGAAGCGGTGGATGCGGTAATCGTTGCGCTTTCTGCCAAGTCGCCTTCAGTGGTGAATTGGTTGTTGAAAGCGGTGGCCGGACCGTACTGGTTTACACTGACGCCGTCAATAGCGCGAACGCCGTTAGCCGGAACGCCGAGAGACCAGGTTTCCGTGTCGTAGTCCGAATCCCAAGTGCTCCTGCCGTCAACCGCGATTTCCAGCACTTTCGTAGTGCTCTTCGGAACAACGATGCCGAAGCCCGCTAGAGTGATGAAGTAGTCGGAACCATCCTTTACAACAGTGCTCGAACTAAGATCGTCAGAAGCAAGAACGGTTGAACCGTCCAAGACGTAGATCTTAGTGGCAATCTTGTTGTAGAAGTTCTGGTCGGCGACAGTGGTGCCAGTGACATGGTCCATGTCGATTTTGACCCTCTCGACTCTCATGTCGGAGGTCTTGGCCTCAATCTTGATGCCGAGGACGGACCTCTTCGAGTCGCCTTCGTACAACTTCGTGCCTGAAGCCGGGTTCGGGTTCTTGGTTACCGTGATGGTACCTTCCACTCCTGGAGTGGTAATGACACCGCCAACAGTTACCCCCGTACCAACAGTAGCGCCCGGGACTGTGCTAGTCGCGCCAGCCGAAGCGTTATACTTTGCTCGCGAAAGAGGGCCGAAGTAACCGGTATTGATGACACCGTTGGCTGCCTGCCATTTCATTACAGCGGCTTTCGTGAGAGAGCCGAAGTAACCCATGGCCACACCTGCCGGCATGACGAGGTGACCCTGTGCTACAAGCGCACTCTGAAGAGTGACAACTTGCGCGCCGGTCGAACCGATAGTCAGGTCGGAAGTGATGGAAGCGCCAGTAGACACAGTTCCGCCCTGAAGAGCGGCGAGCTGCGCCATAAGTGCATTGATCTGTGCCTGGAGTTCAGCGATGGTAACAGCGCCTGCCATAGGAACCATGGTTCCGAAAGCAAGAGCCGCTCCGGCCGCAACGCCAGCGATCTGTGCAATTCTAATTTTTATCATTTTTAATTTTTCTAATTGCGCCCG
>JBBUBT010000029.1:5562-14652 GCA_038058135.1 Patescibacteria group bacterium | reverse complement strand
AAATTTTGTCCTTTATTGGTTCTACTTGGACGGGTGCCTCTAGGGCTCTTTTTTCTTCACGCGTTTCTTGGAAAAAACTTGTATCAAAGGGTTTTTCTGACTCCCTCTCTAACTTCGATAGTTCATGAGCTAAGATGTCGTGGTTAGTTTCAGAAACCAAACTGCTATTTTTAGCCAAAGAAAACAAAGCCAAGGCTTCTTTTGCTAAATGAAATTTGTCTTTTATATTATCGGAAACAAAGTCAATGGCTATACTTCTTAACCTCCATTTTAACGGTTCTTTGTCATCAAAAAAACTGGTAACGAGATATACAGCCGAGGCCAACTTTTGTCCCTTACTTTGTCCTTTTAAATCTCCCATTTGTCCTTTATTTAAATTCCCGCTCATTATGCAGTTAAGGGACAAATTTTGCAAGCCCCCACACCTATCGTGACATCGATGCGATAGGTGTGGGGGCAAGTCCTTGTCGTGTTATGATTGAAGTAAATTCATATGGCGAGAAAACATAAGAAAAGGAGGGATGAATGGCTGGGTGAAGGCGGCTTATCTGGCTTAAAACTTACCTCACGGGAGACGTTTAATACCATTTTAGGCATATTCTCCTTGGTTATCTCAATATTCCTTCTCCTGGGAGCTTTTGGCCTTGCTGGACGCGCTGGGAACCTCACTTACGAGCTTCTTTCCTACCTTTTCGGTGTGGGCTACTACCTCATGCCCGTAGTATTCCTTCTTCTCTCGATTTCCTTCCTTCATGAACGTGAAAGAAATCTCGCGGGACCCCAGCTTTTCGGCTCTCTACTCCTTTTCTTGTCGGCCCTGGGTTTCGTCAATCTCATTTCCAATAAAGGAGGCGTCGTAGGGGTATTTCTTTCAAAACCGCTCTTATCGCTCTTTGACATCTACCTAAGCGCGGTTCTCCTCCTGGCTCTAGTAATAATATCCATACTCGTCATTTTTGATGCCAATATAAAATTCGACATTTTTGCGTTTATCAGGAATATTTTCGGCAGAAAGAAAGAGCCCGTGAATCTTCCCGCCGAAGACGCTGTTATTAATTCGGCAGTCGAGAAGGTAGAGAGACAGGGAGTAAGAGCCGAACCAGCAGCGGCGAAAAGAAGGACCGAGGACAGCGAAGGCTTTACTCCCATACTCGTAAGAAGGAGCGGCAAGGCCTGGACTCCCCCGCCCTTATCTTTGCTTGAAAAAGATAGCGGCAGGCCGGGTGTTGGAGATATTAAGGCGAATGCCAACCTCATCAAACGCACTCTTCTAAACTTCGGCATCGTGGTGGAGATGGATGAAATTTCTATCGGTCCGTCCGTTACCCGTTATGCCTTGAAGCCGGCCGAAGGAGTAAAACTTTCGAAGATCTTGGGACTCCAGACCAATCTTGAATTAGCTCTCGCGGCACACCCTGTGCGCATCGAGGCGCCTATTCCCGGCAAGTCATTGGTCGGTATCGAAGTACCGAATACCGCCAAATCGATAGTCGGTTTGGGTTCTCTTTTAAGCGAGGACGAATACGTCTCAAATGATTTACCTCTCTTTGTCGCCTTGGGCAAAGATATCTCAGGGCGCTCAATCTTCGACAATATTGCCAAGATGCCTCATCTTCTCATCGCGGGGGCCACCGGTTCTGGCAAATCGGTGACTATTCACGCCATCATAACCTCGCTCCTTTACAGAAATCCTCCCGAAAATCTGAAATTCATCATGATAGATCCGAAGCGAGTAGAGCTTACGCTCTATAACGGCATCCCCCATCTTCTGACTCCGGTCATCACTGACCCTAAGAAAGCCATTCTTTCTCTCAAGTGGCTTAGCAAAGAAATGGAGCGCCGTTACGACATCCTGGAAAAATCAAGCGTGCGTGACATCTCTTCTTATCACAAAAATATTTTGCTGCCGGCGCTGGAGAAAAATAAAAAAGGTGATGTAGCACTGCCAGATTCGATGCCATACATCATAGTCATTATCGACGAGCTCGCCGATTTGATGCAAACCTATCCAAGAGAGCTCGAAGCGGCGGTGGTTCGGCTGGCTCAAATGAGCCGAGCGACGGGCATCCATCTCCTCCTTTCAACCCAGAGGCCTTCGGTCAACGTCATTACCGGTCTTATCAAGGCAAACATTCCGGCAAGAATCGCCCTCCAAGTGGCTTCTCAGATTGATTCCCGCACCATCCTGGATAATGCCGGTGCCGAGAAGCTTTTAGGCGCCGGCGACATGCTATATCAGTCCGCTGAGATGTCTAAGCCCGCCCGTCTCCAGTCGGCTTTCATCAAAGAGCCGGAAGTAAAAGCGGTAACGAAATATTTGAAAGATTCATATGCTGACGAGCTAGAAACGCAGATAAACTTCTCTACTGATAATACAAGCAATGCCATCTTCTCCGCCTCTATAGAGAATGGCAAGTTTGAAGGCGATGATGACGAGCTTTACGAAGAAGCAAGAGTTACGGTGATGCAGGCGGGCAAAGCGTCCACTTCGTACCTTCAGAGAAAGCTGCGCGTGGGTTATGCCCGGGCGGCCCGTCTCATGGATATGCTTGAAGAACGTGGCATTATAGGCGCGGGCTCCGGTGCCAAGCCGCGAGAAGTAATAAACCCTGACGGTTACGGACAACTCGAGCCCCAGAGCGAGGCGACGTCCGTGGAGCTTATTAACCGAGAAAGATTTGGTTCCGAGAGCAATAACGAATCCCATTAAGAAGTGATGAAAATTGACTTCTCTCCTAAATATTGGCTTCTCGTCTCCCTTTCTGTCTTGTTTTTTTTCTACATCATTTTCCAGGCGCGCTTTTTAATCTTGGGACCGCAGGTATGGATTAATTACCCTAAAGACGGCGAAGTGGTCGCTAGTTCGGTGATAACGATGAGTGGAGTTGCACGAAATGCCGCTTGGCTCACGCTTAACGGCCGGCAGATATTTACCAACGAAAACGGCCTATGGAGCGAAAAATTGATAGTCTTGCCCGGGCTAAGTATAATGGCCGTTAAGGCCCGTGATCGATTCGGTCGCGAGAGTGAAGAGAGGGTGCGGATAATATACTAGAATAACACCCTAAACCCAAACATATAATGATTAAAAAGCCAAAACTGAAAGGGTCGGAGGAAATTCCCAGAGCAAACCTGCCTGCCGGCAGGCAGGGAAACATCAATGCCACGCTTGATGCCATTAGGGTAAAGTTCGGCGAGGATTCCATCATGAAATTGGGCGATAAGCCGAGAGTGGGCGTAGGCGCCATCTCGACCGGCTCCATCGGCCTTGATGCCGCTTTGGGTGTCGGCGGATTGCCACGCGGCCGCATTATCGAAATATTCGGTCCGGAGTCTTCCGGCAAAACTACCCTTTCGCTCCACGTCATCGCCGAAGCCCAGAAGCTTGGCGGCATTTGCGCCTTCATTGACGCGGAACATGCTATGGACCCGGAATACACCAAGCGCCTGGGGGTAAAAATCGACGAACTTTTAATATCGCAACCGGACACGGGCGAGCAAGCGCTAGAGATAGTGGATTCGCTCGTTCGCTCCGGCAAAATTGACGTCATCGTAATAGATTCTGTCGCGGCGCTTACTCCAAAAGACGAAATCGAAGGAGATATGGGGGCATATCACGTCGGCAAACAAGCTCGGCTCATGAGCCAGGCCTTGCGCAAGCTCACCGCCATTGTGGCAAAATCGAAAACCGTAGTCATTTTCATCAATCAAATCCGCATGCAGATAGGCGTCATGTTCGGGAACCCCGAGACAACACCTGGCGGCAAGGCGCTCAAATTCTACACTTCAGTGCGCCTCGATATCCGCCGGATAGCGCAGATTAAAAAGGGTGAAGAGACGATGGGTGGGCGCACTCGAGTCAAGGTGGTTAAAAATAAGGTGGCCGCGCCTTTCAAGCAGACCGAATTCGACCTCATGTACAACGAGGGCATTTCGCGCGAAGGCGAGCTTATCGCTCTGGGCGAGAAATTCGGTATCGTTCAAAAGTCCGGTAGCACCTATAAGTACAATAATGAAAAACTTGCTGTCGGCTACGATGCTACTCGCACATATCTGCGTGAGAACAAAAAGATTTCTGATCAAATACTCAAAGAGATTAGACAAAAGTTAAAAGAAGTTTAAGGTGTTATCACATCAATACATTATAGTGGTTCTATAGGACTCTTATAATGTATTGCATCTATAATCTACTATAGCGTGAGTTAGATGTATACGCTATTTTTGTGCGACCGCATAAAGATAACGTATATGATTTATACGGAAATCGGCCAGCGGACGATTTCCGCTGGCCGTTAGTTGTTTATTACCCTCCTTTTGACTCGAGGTATTGAGACTGGCTTGAGAAGCCTCACTATCTCGGCCATCACGCGATCTTCATCGCGATAGTAATGGCGAGAGGTGAGTCCCCATCCCTCTTCCGAAGATAGCTTCCTGAAACCTCGCTTCTTCAGGAAACCGGCAACGGCTTTACGTCCAACAAATGGCCCGTAAAACCTGCCCTTGTTTTCGTCGCAATTGTAGTGGATGAGATACTGGACTTTTCGCATCTTTCACCTCTTCTTTAATCATACACCTATTTAAGGTAGTTGTCAAGTGTATTTTAGGATATAAATGGGCTATATTTTCAAGCTACTTGTCCCGTTAGAAATTCAACGGGCACTAAGTTATAAATAGATTATAAGGTTTTAAATTTCTAATGGGATGCTCGAATACAACGAGATATCGGTACATAAATATATTATTTATGAGGAAGAGCCGTGGGAGGTTATTGGCTCGCACGTCTTTCGCAAACAGCAGAGAAAGCCGGTTAATGCTACAAAATTAAGAAATCTTATTACCGGCAGGATTACCGAAGTCTCTTTCCACGTTTCCGAGAAAGTAGAGGAGGCGGAAATTGATAAGAAGGAAGTCAAATATTTATACACTAATAAAGACGAGTACTGGTTCTCGGAAGCGAACGACCCGTCGAAACGCTTTAAGTTGGATGAAGAAATTATCGGGCCAGCTGCTAAATTCTTGAAGCCAAACATCATCGTGGATGCCATACTCTTTGACGACAAGATTATCGGCCTCAAACTGCCGGTCAAAATGGAACTAAAGGTTGTGGAAGCTCACGAAGCCACCCGCGGCAATACTGCCCAGGGCGCGACCAAATCCGTAAAGCTGGAAACCGGCGCCGAAATTCAAGTTCCGATGTTTATCAAAGAGGGGGACGTTGTTCGGGTGAATACTGAGACGGGCGGTTATACAGATCGAATATAAATCCCAGGAAAAAACCCACGAAGGCCCAGTACATCATGACGAACAAGAAATCCTGGCCCAGGATAACTTGGCTGTCGCCGAAAAGCTTGTGGACAAAAATCAACGGAAGAAAAATGGGCGCCGCGAAATAATCAGACAAGCAGCTTTGGGCGAAGGAGGCTGGGCAAAAAGTCTTCAGCAATACAAACAGCCCGACAAGAACCGGGCCTAAGATAAGACCTTGGATGGCGTATGGCAAACGCATGGAAACATTATACCATCAGGCCTATCTGCTGACGTAGGGCAACAATCCTAGAAAACGGGCTCGCTTGACCGCGAGAGCTAAGGAGCGCTGGTCTACTGAGAGAACGCCGGAGCGCTTCTTCGACTGGATGCGTGCGTGAGGAGTAAGAAATTTCTTAAGAGTATCCACGTCTTTGTAGTCTATGTGCTCTATTTTATTGTCTTTGAAATAATTCTTTTTCATTACTTGCAGTGAGTTTGTCGAACTAGAATGGAATATCATCCACATTAATATTCTCTTCCGGATACTCGATGGTATCGACAGGAGGGGCCGGCTGATCGTCTTCTTTTGACGTCTGTGCCACCGGCCTCGAAGTTCCGGTCCCACCGGAACTTCGAGGCCCGAATTGAATTCTGTCGGCTACTATTTCAGTGCGATATTTCTTTTGGCCGGAAGCATCATCCCACGACCTTGTCTGCATGCGACCCTCGACCAAGAGAGAGGCGCCCTTTCGGAGGTATTGGGCCGTGGTTTCCGCTTGGCGACCGAAAACGACGACATTGTGGAATTGGGTATCCTCCTTTTTTTGGCCGTTTTTATCTTTCCAAACTCTGTTGGTGGCGACGCCTAAAGTGGCCACCTGGACGCCGGAAGGAAGGGAGCGGAGTTCCGGGTCGCGGGTAAGGTTTCCGATGAGAATAGCTTTGTTTAGATACATCCCGTTAGAAGCTAGTACTAATAACTTTCGCGGTTGATAATATCATAGTTTCCATTTTGACGAAGCTTCTAATGGGATACATAAGTTTAGTTTACCACCATTTCCTCGGGAGCAGGCGCCTGCTCCTCCCCTTTTTCAGCCATTCTGGCTTTTGCCTTAGCGAAAGTGAAGGTGGTCTCGCGCGGAGCTTTGATGAGAAGAAATCTAAGAAGTTCGTTTAATTTTTCCAATCTGGATTTAATGACAGTTGTCTTGGAAGAATCGAGCTCAAACTTAAGCCAACCAAAATAAGCGTCCGAGACTACATAGCGGCTGGCTCCAACCGTTTTTGACATGGTGTAAGCCAGGTGTTGTTTGAATGGAGCCTCTCCATCAACCTCAACGCCACCTTCTCTGGCAATTATTTCCTTTATCTTGTCGACAACCCCCGCAAGCTCGTTTTCGGCAATGCTCGGCAATATGAGATATCCCACCTCGTAAATTTGCATTGGGTTACATTATCATAGTCAAAGCGTTATTGACAAGCTCGGCTCTAACTGTTTCGAACTCTTCGCCGCGGATTTCGGCAATACGCTTGACCACGCTATTTACATAACTTGGTTCGTTCCTTTTGCCTCTATAAGGCACCGGGGAAGCATATGGGGCATCGGTTTTTGAAAGAATCCGGTCCAGAGGGGCATACTTTATCACTTCGTCATAGTTAGAAGTGAAAGTTATTACTCCTGTGAAAGAGACCGTGAAATTAAGAGCAAAGAATCTTTGTGCCGTCTGCCAATCTCCGGCGAAGAAATGTGCATTACCTTTAAGATCTTTGAATTGCTCTAGAATTTCCAATATTTCTTTGTATGCATCGCGGGCATGAATCATAAGCGGCTTATTGTGCGTGGCCGCGAAATTGATCTGATCCAAGAAAAGTTTCTTCTGTCTCTCATAATCTTTGTCTTTCTCCGCGTGGTGGAAATCCATTCCGCATTCGCCTATCGCCACCACTTTTGGATGTTTTATTAAACTTTCAAACTTACTAACTTCAAAATTTTCAGACTTTTTATCTACCGGGTGGATGCCTATGCACGCATAAATTTCTTCATATTTATCCGCCAGTTCGACCGCTCTTTTCGATGATTCAAAATCAGTCCCGACAACAATTGTATGGGTTCCAGTATCTCGGAGTCTTTGTATTACCTCTTCCCTATCGGCATCGTAATCAGGGAAGTTGAGATGGGAGTGTACGTCAAAATATTTAGGCATCTTTGCGGATAAATAACGGAGTGGTTGGCTTTTTATTAGCTTTAACCAGTGCTTTGATCTTATCTGAAGTCTCCGGCATGATTGGGCTGAGCATTTTGGCGATAGAATAAAGTCTGGTCGCCATATCGCCAATTACCTCCGGATCTTTCGACTCCCATGGCTTTTTAGTTTGAATCATGGCATCAAGTTCTCCGATTTTTTCCCAAACATGATTAGTGGCCTTGTTTATTTCAAACTTTTCGAGAAAAGCGAAGTATTCGCTCATATCTTCCCGTTCGGTGATTACTACCGGACCAGGAAGATGCGCCTCTGCAAGCGTCATGATGCGCGAAACGAGATTGCCAAGACCATTGGCAAGATTAGAATTATAACTTTCCTTGAATTTTTCCCGGGAGATATCGCTATCTTCGAAACAGTTTATCTCCCTTGCTACGTAGTATCTTAACGCGTCTGTCCCATATTCCTCCACAAACTCAAGAGGGTTGATAATATTCCCCAGGCTTTTGCTCATTTTCTGCCCGTCGATAGTGGCATGCCCGTGGATAATGATGTGATTAGTGTTGGGCAGCCCGGCTGATAAAAGCATGGCCTGCCATATCGCCGATTGCTGTCTTAGGTTGTCCTTGCCGCAATATTGAACAGTAGTGCCATTTACCCAGTATTTTTCAAATTTCTCCCGGCTTTCCGGCCATCCCAGCGAGGAAATATAGCTTACCAGGGCGTCGAACCAGACATACATGACATGCTCCGGGTCGTTGGGCACGGAAACACCCCAGGGCATTTTCGTCTTTAACCTGGAAACGCTGAAATCTTCAAGCCCTCTTTCTACAAAGCTCTTTATCTCATTCAGTCTGGTTCCGGGGATAACCAGATCCGGATGTTCCGCATACAGACGCAACAGCGGCCCTTGGAATCTAGAGAATTTGAAAAAATAATTTATCTCATCAATAATTTCCAGTTCCAGGTCCGGATGGAGAAAGCACCGTCCGTCTTGAAGTTCCGAATCGGATTTTTCCATTTCACAACCGACACAATATTTGGCTTTGTACTCCTTTTTATAAATATCGTCATTTTCAAGGCAAATGTTCCAAAAAGCCTGCGCCGCTTTGATATGATGCGGGTCTGTAGTCCTGACGAAGTTGTCATAACTTAAATTCAGAGAATCTTTTAATACTTTGAAGCGGAAAACGTAAAGATCTACGTAATCTTTCACATCCATTTGGATATCAAAGGCCTTGCGGAAAATCTTGAGGCCATGCTCATCGGAACCGGTATTGAAAAACACGTCATGGCCCGTAAGCCTTTTATACCGCGCAATAATATCTGTTTGCACGAATTCAGTCGCATGACCGATATGGGGATCGGCGTTCAAGTAAGGCAGCGTACTGGTGATGTAGAAGGCCTTTTTTTCTGCCATTTATGGTGAGTTTATCGAACCATAGTTAAACTTGATGTTCGACTTCCGACAGTTTGGCAGTTTTACTCTGTTCGATATCCGAGAGAAATTCCATGAGCACGGCCGCCATCGGAACCGATACGATAATACCCAAGAAGCCGGCGAGTTGCCCGCCGACGACGAGTGCTAGGATAGAGACCATGGGAGGCACGCCAATCATCTTCTTTACCACTATTGGATAAA